>CAYVJM010000070.1:0-9849 GCA_964451695.1 uncultured Lentisphaerales bacterium
GTGATCAGCGGTTTGGGTGACATGGCAGAACAGTGGGGGGGGGCTCCCTCGTTTCGAAACGGCGCCATTCTACCACACCCCGGCCCCGGCAACAAGCCCGCCGATCGCCTCGTGGCGATTCCGATTGAATCCAGCCCCCGCGCGGTGCTATACTCCGTCCTGTCCTTCGAGAGCAAACACGCCCTCCGCGTTTGAGAAGCCCAGCCCGACATGCAGATCCACGACATCAACGACTACTACCGCCCGAAACGCTTCCCCTGGCTTCCGGCGGCGTTGCTCGCCCTGGTGGTCGTCGGAGGCGCCCTGCATCTCCGCTCTCGGCTCGGCGAAAAAACCGCCCCCGAGGCGCCCGCCACCGAGGCCGAAGCGCCTGCGGAAGTCGCCCCGCCCGAGCCCGCGCCCGCCGCATCGCCGGCACCCGCCGCCACCCCGGCTCCCGCCGCCGAGCCCGCGCGCCCGACGACCGCGCCGCTCGCCAAATCCGACCTCGAGGCCGCGCTCGCGAAGGCTCGCCAGCTCGAGGCGGCCGGACAGGTCGAAGCCGCCCGCGACCAGCTCCTGGCCGTGATCGACCGCGCGCCGGAGACCGCCCGCCCCGCCATCGAAGAGTCGCTCGGGCGCCTGGGCATCGCGCTGGTCGTCTCGCCGAGGCCGGCCAAAGGCAAAGTCCTCTACACAGTGAAATCCGGCGATTCGCTCTCGAAGATCGCGGCCAAGTTCAACTGCCCCGCCCTGCTCATCATGAAGGCCAACGGTCTCCAGGACGCCGCGAAGATCCGCGTCGGCCACACGCTCATGTTCCCCGACCGGCCCGCCTTCTCCCTGGTCGTGTCGAAGTCCCGCAACACGCTGACCCTCCTCCTCGACGGCAAGTTCTTCAAGAAGTACGTCGTGGGCACCGGCGCGCAGGCCAGGACGCCGGCGGGGACGTTCAAGATCGTGGACAAGATCGCCGATCCCCCCTGGTGGCCGAGCGACGGCAGCGCGGTCGTGCCCTACGGCGACCCGAAGAACATCCTCGGCACCCACTGGCTCGCCCTGGAGGCGACTGGCGAGACGCCCCGCGTGCGCGGCTACGGCATCCACGGGACGTGGGACGAATCCACCGTCGGCAGGCAGTCCAGCGCCGGGTGCGTGCGCATGCGCAACGCGGACGTCGCCGAGCTCTTCATGCTGCTGCCCCGCGGCACCCCCGCGACCATCGTCGAGTGACCGCGCCATGATCGCCTTCCTCTCCGGCATCCTCTCCGAGAAATCCCCCGCCGAAGTCGTCCTCGACGTGGGCGGCGTCGGCTACGAATTGCTCATTCCCCTGGGCACCTACGACGCGCTGCCCCCCGAGGGCCACCCGTGCCGGCTGCTCGTCCACGACCACGTCCGCGAGGACGCCCACGTGCTCTTCGGCTTCGCCACGGCGGCGGAGCGGGATCTCTTCCGCCTCCTCCAGAACGTGTCCGGCATCGGCCCCAAGACCGCGCTCGGCGCGATCAGCGGCATGAGCGCGCGCGAGCTGCGCACCTCCATCGCCGAACGCGACGTCAAGCGCCTGTCCAAGCTCCCCGGCATCGGCAAGAAGACCGCCGAGCGCATCGCCGTCGAACTCCACGACAAGATCGACCCGCTCGAGGCCTTCGCCGCGGACGCGCCGGAGACGCCGCTCTCCGCGAACTGCCGCGACGCCGTGCTCGCGCTCACCGCCCTCGGCCACACCCAGGAGTCCGCCGTCAAGGCCGTCCGCGCCATCTCCCAATCCCCCAACCCTCCGCAGACCACGGAGGAAATCATCAAACTCGCCCTCTCGCCACGATGAACAAGAAAAACCAGAAGACCGTCCAATCCGCCTACGCAGCCGCCGGCGTCGACATCGATGAAATGGACCGCGGCCTCAAGGCCATCAAGAAGGCAGTCTCCTCGACCCGCACCGCCGGCGCGATCAGCGAAATCGGCAGCTTCGGCGGCCTCTTCCGCTCGCCCGGCCGCGGCCAGGTCCTCGTCGCCTCCACGGACGGCGTCGGCACGAAGCTGAAGGTCGCCAACATGGCCGGCCGCCACGACACCGTCGGCCAGTGCCTCGTCAACCACTGCGTCAACGACATTCTCACCCAGGGCGCCACGCCGCTGTTCTTCCTCGACTACATCGGCACGGCGCACCTCGCCGCGCCCGTCTTCGCCAGCGTCGTCAAGGGGATGTGCAAGGCCTGCCGCGAAAACGACTGCACCCTGCTCGGCGGCGAGACCGCCGAAATGCCCGGCCTCTACCCCGAAGGCGAGTACGACCTCGTCGGCACCATCATCGGCGTCGTCGACGAGAAGCGCATCGTCACCGGCCAGAAGATCCGCCCCGGCGACGTCCTCATCGGCCTCCCCTCCACCGGACTCCAGACGAACGGCTACTCGCTCGCGCGCAAGATCATCTTCGAGCAGCAGAAGAAGTCCTTGAAGGACCTCGTCCCCGGCACTAAGCGCACGTTCGAGGACGTCCTGCTCGCCGTCCACGGCAGTTTCCTCAAGCCCGTCCTCGCCGTCCGCGAGTCCGGCGCCCGCATCCGCGGCATGGCCCACATCACCGGCGGCGGCCTCGTCGACAACGTCCCGCGCATGCTCCCGAAGACGGTCGACGCCGTGTTCGACCGATCCTCCTGGAAGGTTCCGCCCATCTTCACCTGGCTCCAGGAGAAGGGCGGCGTCGATCCGATGGAGATGTTCCGCGTCTTCAACATGGGCATCGGCTACGTCATGGCCGTGCCGCGCCAGGACGCCGCGAAGGCCCTCAACGCCCTCGAACGCGCCAAGGCCGCGCCGATCGTCGCCGGCACCATCGAATCCGGCACCGGCATCACCCGCTTCAACTAGACCCGGAGACCCCACGCCATGCCCACCCGCCAAGCCTGCATCGCCGCCGCCCTGATCGCGCCCTGCGCCTTCGCCGCGACACCCGCCTCCCTGATGACCGCGAAGACCTTCACCTCCTCCGATGGCCTGACGATCGGCTACCGGATCCACGTGCCCGCCGTCGCGACCAACTCGACCGGGAAAGTTCCGCTCGTGCTCTTCCTCCACGGCGCGGGCGAGCGCGGCAACGACAACGCCATCCACCTCATCCACGGCGTGCCCGCCCTTCTCGACTACATCACCGGCGGCCATCCGGCCATCCTGGTCGCGCCACAATGCCCCGCGAACATGCAGTGGGTCGATGCTCCGTGGGGCGCCCCCGCGAACACCATGGCGGAGAAGCCCTCCAAGCCGCTCCAGGCCGTGATCGAAATCCTCGAGCGCGAAAAGGCCGCCCTGCCCGTCGACACCTCGCGCATCGCCGTCACCGGAATCTCAATGGGCGGCTACGGCACCTGGGAGATGCTCCAGCGCTTCCCCGGCCAGTTTGCCGCCGGCATGCCCATCTGCGGCGGCGGCGACACCAACCTCGCCGCCCGCCTCGTGAACATTCCCCTCCACGTCGTCCATGGCGATTCGGACGGCGCCGTCCCCGTCTCCCGCTCCCGGGACATGGTCGCGGCCATCCGCGCCGCCGGCGGCAAGCAGGTCGAGTACGTCGAGCACCCGGGCGCCGGCCACAACGTCTGGACCCGCACCTACGCCGACACGCAGAATCTGGTCTGGCTGTTCGCCCAGAAGAAGCCCGAGTGACGCCATGATCCCGCGGCGTTCCCTGCCCAGGAACTTCGACTACGCGCGCTGGCAGGTCGAGCGCGAACGCTGCCAACTCGACGCGCACCTCCCGCAGCCCCCGTTCAAGGAAGCCGCCAAGATCTCGGAAGCCCTCGATGACGCGCTGCGCAAGCTCGGGATCACCTACAGCGCCGCCGAAAACCGCATCCAGGCGGAATGGGTCGCGATCGTCGGGCCCGACTTCGCACGCCACGCCACGCCGGGCGCCCTCGACAAGGGCGTCCTCGCCGTGTACGTCATGGGCTCCACTTGGCTCGCCGAAATCAAGCGCAACGGCGTCCGCAATCTCATCGCCCGCATCAATGCGCACTGCGGCGAAACCCTCGTCCGCGACATCGCCCTCCGCGCCGCCCCAAGCGGCTATAAGCCCCGCGGCTAGCGGTGGTGGCGACGGCGCTTGACGCGGCGGTGTTCTCGGGCTTTGCGGATGGCGACGACACGCTGGCTGCCGCATTCGTCGCACTGCCAACGGCCGAACCGCGCCGGAAACAGCCACTTGAGCAATGTGTACACGCCCAGGGTCGCAAAGGTCCAGACGACGTCGTCCGCCGCCGAATGGAAGCGCGGCTGCACGTAGACGCGCTTGCGGCACCTGCGGCAGTATCCGGAATGATCCCAGAGCATGGCGGCCGAAAGCCCCCTCCCCCGTCGACGCCTCAGGCGCGCGACATGAAACGCCCCGTCCGCGTGTCCACCCGCACGATCTCGCCCGGCTCGATGTAGTCCGGCACCTGCAAATGAAGCCCCGTCGACAAGACCGCGTTCTTCGTGCGCGCCGTCGCCGAGGCGCCCCGTGCCGAAGGATCGCATTCGGCAATCGCCAGCTCCACGGACGGCGGCAGCTCGATCGCAAGCACTTTGCCGTCGGAGAGCAGCGCCGTAAGCCCC
Source organism: uncultured Lentisphaerales bacterium (assembly GCA_964451695.1). Classification (GTDB taxonomy): domain Bacteria; phylum Verrucomicrobiota; class Kiritimatiellia; order RFP12; family UBA3636; genus JAAZAI01. The sequence continues at coordinate 4,576 of CAYVJM010000070.1, forward strand.
TCCATCTCCTCGACAAGATACGGGATCTGCTCCGCGACGTCCTCCTCCAGCATCACGAACTGGGTGAAGTCCTCGGTGTCCATGAACGTGTATTCGTCGCGCTCGCGGAAGAGATACTGCACGATGCGCTTCTCGAAGTCGATCGGGGGGTACGGCTCCTCGCCCTTGACGCTGTGGTCGACCTTGGCCTTCGTCACGAGATTGCGAAAGCGCAAATGATACATGCTGCTCGCGCCGCGTGCGCTCGGAGTCGACACTTTCAGTTCCTCGAGCATGCAGGGCGCGCCCTGGATGGCCACGACGTCGCCGCGTTTGAGTTCACAAGCCTTGGGCATGTTCCGTCCTCTTCTTCAGATGATATGCTGCGTTCTACTTGGTTTTCGGCGCCACCGCCTGGCGGAGCCGGCCGAGACGTTCGCGCTCGGCGATGGAAAGGGGTTCGAGGTTCTTGTCGACGTTCTCCAGGGACCGGCGCGCCGCCGCGGCGTCGCCCGCCTCCCAGGCGGCTTCCGCGTAGTGGAGCTGGATCCGCGGATCGTCGCCGCCCTCTTTCGCGATGGCCGTCTTGAAGGCCTCCAGCGCCTCCGGCGCGCGCTTCAGCCCCCGCAAGGCGGAGCCGAGACTGTCCCAGACGGCCGCGGCCTCGCCGCCTCCGCTGGCCAGCGCGCTGCGCGCGAGCCGCTCCGCGAGGTCGAAGCGTCCGGTCTCCGCCGCCAGCGCGGCGTAGTCGTTGAAGACGTACCACACGGGGCTTTGCGCGATGCTGATCTGGAAATGGCGCTCGGCCTCGGCATACGCCCGACGGTCGACGAGGATCGCCGCCTGGATGTAGTTGGCGAAGGCGTCCTGGGGGAAGCGCTTCAAGGCGGCTTCGGCATGGCGCCCGGCGGCGGCCTTGTCGCCGGCCATCATGTCCGCCGTCAGCGCGTGCCGGAAGGCGTAGTCGGCCTCCGCGCCCTCCACAAGCGCGCGGTCCGCGAGGGTCTGCGCCTCCGCGCGGTCGCCCTTCGCCTGGGCCTGGAGGCTGGCGGCAAGCGGCGCAAGCCACGCCGGGGCGTCGGGTAGCACCTGGAGGGCGCCGACGGTGGCGAGCAGCCCGGAACCGTCGCCGGCGGCGGCCTGGGCGAAGGCGATCCGCGGGAGCGTCTGCGGGGCGTTGGCGGGCGTCTGGACGGCGCGCAACGCGGCGACGGCCTCGCCAGGGCGGCCGGTCTTGACGAGGACGTCGGCGCGGGCAAAGGCGACGGCCTGCGGGTCGGCGCCGCGCATGGCGGCCGCGCGGTCGACGAGACGCAGCGCGCGGTCGCGGTCGCCGGTGGCGAGCATCATCTCGGCGAACTGGAGCAGGGTCTCCCAGGTGAAGCCCGCCTCGGGCATCCGGGAGAGCGCCAGCAGGGCGGGCTGGGCGCCGGCCGTCTGGAGGGCGAGGGACGTCATGAGCTGGCGCGCGGCGCGGTCGCGCAGCTCGGGATCCCCGATCGCGCTTAGCTCCGCTTCGATCGTCTCGCGCGCGCTCAGCGGAAGGCCCGACAGCGTCCAGTACCAGCCGGCTTCGAAGAAATCCGAGGGCTTGACGACGTAGCCGTTCGACGAGGCGAGGGTCCAGGAGCCGCCGCCGGCCTTCGCGAGGGCGTTGAGCTCCGCGGCGATGGATTCGCCCAACTCGGGGCGGAGTCCTTCGCGGACGAGGGAGGCGCGGTTGAGCAGGGCGCTCAGGTTGCCGCGGTCGATGGCGTGGGCCTGGGTGAAGGCGTCGAGCGCCTCCTTCTTCATGCCGGCGCCGTGGAGGAGGACGCCGAGATTGTTGCCGCAGGACGAAGCGTGGGCGCGCAGCCACCGGGCGAAGGCGGCCGAGCCGGGATCGGCGGGCGCCCACGCGACGATCTCGCCGAGGGAATCGCGCCAGTCGGCGTGACGAGCGGAGACCCGGGCGAGGAGGTTGCTGTCGACGGCGTCGGGCTTGTGGAGGAGGTAGACGAGCCCGGAGGGCACGGGTTCGAGACCGGCGGCCTTGGCGAGCGAGGGCTCGACCATGAGCGCGAGCTTGGCGGCGGCCTCGTCGGGGCGTTCCCGCATCCAGGTCTGGACGAACGGCGCGGGACCGAGCGCGGCGGCGGCCGCGAGGCGGGGGGAGCCAAGCTGGGCGGCGGCGGCTTCGAAGGCGGCGGTCGTCGGCGCGTCGCCACCGCGCAGCGGCAGCGCCACGAGCGCGACGCCGCGCGTCCGGGCCTGGGCGACGAGGCGCGAATCGGCGAAGCCGTCCGTCAGCAGCCAAGTGCGGCCTTCAAGGCCGTCGAGGACGGTGCCGACGCACGAGTCGGCAAAGGCCGAGTCGGCCGAAAGGGCCTGGGCGCGGACGGTCGCGCAGGCGAGGAGGGAGGTCGCGCACACGAGCGCGCGGGCAATGGCTGGCATTCTCACGACCGACCTCCTGGCTGAAGGGCCGGCGGCGAGGGCGCCGGGTTCCCGTGTGTAAACGAAAAATCCGCCTCGCAGCGGACATCGGAGTTCCTGAGGATGGAGCGGGTGATGGGAGTCGAACCCACGTGGCCAGCTTGGAAGGCTGGAGCTTTACCGTTAAGCAACACCCGCGGCCTGGAATCGGTGGGAGAATCTACAGGAAATGCGGGGAGAAATCAATCACAATCGGGCCGTCCCCAATCTTGACTTGCGTCTTGGCGAACAGTAGAATTCGTGCCATGCAAGATGCAGACACGGTGAACGACGGGCAGGCGGACGGTTCCGGCGCGGCCACTGAGGCGGTTGTCGCCGAGGTCAAGACGCTGACACGCGGCTTCGACTGGGTCGCGGCGGGGGTGGTCGCGGTCGTCTTTTTCCTGTTCTACTACGCCACCTCCTATCGCTGGGCCTTTCCGGGGCAGTCCGCGCAGTTGCTGACGCTCCTGACCGGCGCCCGGCCGAACACGATGTTCGAGCACTTCGTCTGGCAGAAGCTGATGGGCGCCGTCGTCGCAGTGGCGGGCCCCGGCTCCGCCGTCGCGGCCGCGACGGTCGTCGGCATGGCGGTCTCCGCGCTCGGTCTGGGCCTCGCGTTTCTCGTGACGACCGCGCTCTACGTGCTGATGATCGACCGGTCGCCGCCCGGCGTCCCGAAACAGTCCGGCGCGTTTCATGCGGACTTCGCGGCGCGCTTCGGCGGCTTCGCCACGACGCTGGCGCTGGCCTTCAGCGCGCCCTTCTGGGTGGCGGCCTCGCGCGTGAACGCCAACGCCCTCTATCTGCTCTGGATGCTGGCCTGCGCGTATCCCATGCTGCGCTTCATGGCGAACGGCCGTCTGTCCACGCTCTTCGCGGTGTCGACGCTCTACGGGATGGGCATGAGCCAGTCGTCGACGCCGATCCTCTTCTCGCCGGTGTTCGCGGGCATGGCGTTTCTGGGACTGGTCCGCGCGGAGAAGCTCAACGCGCTGAACGTCGCGGGCGCCGTCGGGCTCGCGGCGGCGGGCTTCATCGGCCTGTTCCTGGTTTCGCTCTACGGCTTCACGGGAACGCCCGGCTACGCGCTGATGGAATACTGGGGCGAGACGCAGCTCGGGCTGAGCATGATCCGCTCCCTGATCGCCGGCGTCGTCTACAGCCTTCCGAAAAGCGGCTGGCTGATCATCCTCGGCCTCGTCACCCTGCCGTGGATCGCCTGGCTCATCGTCGCGTTCCGGACGCTCAACGGCGAGAACGGACCGGCGCTGACCGCTCTCAACCTCGCGATCCTCGTCGTCACCCTCGTCGTGGTCCTCGACTCGCGGGTCTCCCCCTGGCAGTTCTTCGGCTTCATGCCCGAGCAGGTCGTCCTCTACACGATGGTCGCGATGACCTTCGGCATCTGCGCCACGACGGCCTACATGCAGACGGTCCACCGACTCGCGCCCCGGCCCGACCGCCCTCTGGCCGGCCCGATCGGCAAAATCCTGCGCATCGTCGTCGTCGCCGCGGCCGGCGCCCTCGTCGCCGCCGAACTGGGCATCGGCGCCGTCCACGCCGAGACGCGCAACACGCGCTTCATCCACGTCTACGTGGACCGCCTCCTCGACAGCCTGTCCGGGCGGACCTGGCTCGTGACGGACGGCGCCTTCGACGACATGCTGCTGCTGCGCGCGGCCGAGCGCGGCATGACGCTGAACCTCGTCGACCTGGGCCGCACCGGCACGGCGGTCGACAAGAAGCTGACGAAGCCGAAGCTGGACTCCGCCCGTCTGCGCAACGCCCTCGACATCGGGCCGATAAGCTTCCTCCAGGAGTGGATCGAGTCGGATCCCGACGTCACGAAGAAGCTCGCCTTCTGCCTCTTCCCCGACCTCTGGAGCATCGGCGACTACCAGGTCTACCCACACGGCCTCGTCTTCTTCGGGGAAAACCGGGGCGCCACCGACTCGGCGAACGTCGCGGACGCCGAGAACATCGCCCGCTACCTCGCGCTGATGGAGGAGATGGACGCCGAGCTGGCGAAAGTCTCCGACCGCTCCGCGAAACTCGTCAAGGCGCTCGCCGACACCGTGCGCCGGCGCGTGAGCTTCATCGGCAACAACCTCGGCTACTTCATGGAGACGCACGGGCGCGCCGCCGAAGGGCTCGACCTCTACCGCCGCGTCCACGCCTTCGACCCCGGCAACGTCAGCGCCATGCTCAACCTCGCCTCGGCGCTCGAACGCGCGCGCGGCCAGGAGGAGCTCGCCGCGGTCAAGACGGAGATCGAGGCGTTCCGCAAGAGCCAGAAGAAGCCGCTCCAGATCTGGGAGCTCTCCCGCACCCAGGGATACGTCAACTCCCCCGAGGCCTTCTCCTATCTGGGCTGGACCTGGGCGATGTCAGGCCAGACCACCCTCGCCGTCAAGACCCTCGCCATGGCCCTCGGCAACCAGTACGAGTACGGCACGAGCGAACTCATGCTCGCCATGGCCGACATCTACGCCCGCCAAGGCGAATCCGGCGAAACGGAAACCGTGCTCAAGACCCTCCTCGCGAACGACCCGGACGACGTGAAGTCCATCCTCGGCCTGGCCCGCCTCAAGGCCCTGAGCGGCGAATTCGACGCGGCGAAAACCCTGCTCGCCCAAGCCCGCGCCACCCGCGTCCCCGAAGCCCGCATCCTGCGCGAAGAGGCCACGCTCAAGCTCGCCTCCGGCGATATCCAAGGCGCCACCGCCGCCCTCGAAGCCCTCGTCGCCGAAGCCCCGCGCGACGCCGACGCCCGTCTCAGCCTCTACCTCGCCCACGCCCGCGACCTCGGCAAGGCCGTCGACGAGACCCGCCGTCAGG
>CAYVJM010000071.1:0-9708 GCA_964451695.1 uncultured Lentisphaerales bacterium
AGGGCATTGACGTAGCCTTCGTAGATGGCGTCGTTGTCGTTGACGCCGCTGTAGAGGTTCGTCCATCCGACCGCAGCGCTCCAGGCGGCTACATTGGTGGCCCCGGCGGTGTCGGCGAGATTGAATAAGCCCCCGGCGTAGAGCACGTCGTCGTCGCGGGCGAAGGCGTAGATGCAGCCGTTGAGGCTGCCGTCGACCGGCGTCCATTCGACGCCGTCCCAGCGGGCGATGTTGCTGGCGTTCGTCTGGCCGGCCGTTTCGAAGAGCCCGCCGGCGAAGAGATTCGTGCCGACGACGGACAACGCATAGACGCCGGGCTCGCTCCCGGCGATGCCCTCGGCGAGGTTTGTCCAGGCGACGCCGTCCCAGCGCGCCACGTAGTTGGCGTTCGTTTCGCCAGCCCAGGTGAACCATCCGCCGGCGTAGAGGTTCGTCCCGTCGTGGGCTAGCGCGTAGACCGAGGGGGCGTTGATCTCGTCGGAGAAGCCTGCGCCGAGGTTCGTCCAGGCGGCGCCGTCCCACATCGCGATGTTGGCGGCGGGAACGCCGCCGGCGGTCGTGAAGGTGCCGCCTGCGTAGAGGCGATCGCCGACGAGGAGCAGGGTGCTGATGTCGCCGTCGACGCCCGCGCCGAGGTTCGTCCAGGCGGCGCCGTCCCACATCGCGATGCTGGCGGCGGGGGCGCCGCCGGCCTCGGTGAAGAGCCCGCCGGCGTAGAGCTTGCCGTTCCCGTGCGCCAGGGCGTACACGTCGCCGTCGAAGCCCGTGCCCAGCGTCGTCCAGATCGGGTCGCCTTGCAGTTCGCGTCCGATCGTTCCGCCTCGGGCGGCGCCCGCTGCGGCGAACAGGATCAGCAGCGATGTGAGGACGGCCGTGCCGCCCGGGACGGGGTCGAGGCGATGCTTCATGGGGTTGCTCCGCAAATGAAAAGGGCGGAAATCCTGCTTGCGCAAGGTCGATTCATCAGAACCAGATCACGTGAAAGCAGTTCACATGCCAGAATTCGGCGATTCGCCGGGTCGCCTGGGACGACCGGCTCGCGCCTCCGCCTGTTCTCGGGGTCCAGACTTGACGAGACCGATGCGAATGTTGGCATCCAAAATGCTCAATTAGGCGAGCGGAAGCGATGGATTCGAGTTTCCGGCCGAACGGCGCAGGCGGGTTTCCAGGCGAGAATTTCCGTGTCGAACGCGAGGAGGAGAAATGGATCGGAGAAGGGTGGGTGCCGCAGTCAGGGGCGCGCGTGGCGGTTTCACGCTCGTCGAGACGATGGTTGCTTCGGGCATGTTGCTCTTCCTCGTCCTGGCGATCTACGAAAGCGTGCTCTTCTGCAACCGGGTGGCCTACGACGTGAAGTCGAGGCTGGCGGCGGAGGCGATCGCCTTCGACACGGTCTGGGAGCTGTACAACAAGCAGCTTGGCTGGCTGAGGCTGCGGGCCCAGGTGGCGATGTCGGGCTGGGAGATCGTCGATCCGGAGGACTACGACGTCTGGGGCGCGAGGGAGGCCGCCGTTTTCTGGGCGGTGCAGCCCGAGGGTCTGCCTCCGACGAACTGGGTCTTCCGGGCCAATGTGATGTGGCCGAATGCGACGGGCGGGGGGACGAGCATGCTGCCTCGGGATTTCGTCGTCGAGCGGTCGAAGTCGGAGCGCAATCTATTTCGCCGGCGCTGAGCGGCGAGGGAAGGACTGGATCGTGAACGGGCGTTGGAGCGGAAGTCGGGGATTCACCCTTGCCGAGGTGCTGGTCGCCTCGGGCATCGCCGTGACGGTGCTGGGGTTGGTCGTCGCGGTGTTCGTCGCCTCGCAGCGCGGACTCCAGTCGGCGATGGCGCAGATCCAGACGGCCGTCGAGTTGCGGACGCTTCGCGAGAAGCTGCTCTTCAGGGTCGACGGGGATGGCGGGCTGATGAGCGCCCGGTATTCGACGATCGTGGTCGACGGAGGCGCCGGGGGCTGGGGGGGCGGGCTGAGCTACGTGCCCTTCGAGGGCGCCGCAGCGAACGTCGTGTCGTTGGCCGGCGACGTGAAGAAGCTTCATGCCGAACGCGAGTTCGCGCCCCGCTGGCTTGCGGGGGGGCAGATCACCTTTGCGACGGACTCGCCGTTTCGCGCGTCGATCGCCGACGGAGAGATCCACGTCGCCGCCGATGTGCGGATGCAAGCCGGGGATCGCGTCTTCGGGCAGCGGCAGTTGATCCGGGCGCAGATCATGGCCCAATAGGGAAGGGGGCGAATCATGAAACGAAGCGAGTCGATCCGATCCGGTTTCGCATTATACGCCGTGCTGGCGGCGATTGCCGTGGTGGCTCTTGTCGCGGGGGGCGTTCTCGGGTATGCCCGCTACGCGATGCGCACCACGTCGCGATTCCTGCGCGATTCGGAGCGTCGCCTGGCGGCGCAGACGGTGCTGGAGGGGGTCAAGATGTGCCTCAACGCCCAGTATCGCGCCTGGTTTCAGCAGCAAGGCTCCATCCAGAACGCCCTCGACTGGTTCGACGGCTGGTCCGCGACGGCGGTGGGCGCGGCGGGATTCAGCTACGACTTCCCCGTCGACGTCTCCCGGAACGGGTTTTCCATCACTGCGAGCCTTGTCGCCGTCGAGAAGAACCCCGTGGCGACCACGGCGCCCTACGCGAGGTTGAAGTTGCGCGCGGTGGCGGTCGAGGCGGGCTCGGACGCGACGTCCTCCCTCGCGATCGACGAGACGGTGGACTTCGGCCTCAAGCGGGCCGGCGTCTTCGACCATGCCTATTTCGCAGACCACTTCGGCGAGCTGACGGATCAATCCATCGTCAACGGCAGCGCAAGCTCCAACGGCGACTTCGTCGTCGACGACGAGTCGCTCGTGAACGGCAACGTGGCCGCCGCCGGCGTGGTGCATGGCAGCGAGACGGTGGATTTCTGGGATATCCTCGAGTACTGGCAGCGGGCGAGCGAACGCGCCCGCCCGACGAACCCTCCGGGGCAGGACGAATCCTTCGAATATCCCATGGGCTACGATCCGCCCTCCGAGGACGACGATCTCGAGCAGTTGCAGCCTGGGCAGGAGCCCGTCGAAATGCCGTTTATCGGGGACTTGACTTCGGAAAAGGCCCTCGCCGTGTCCATGGGGGGCAGCCTGCGCCAAGGAGGCGCCACGCTCGTCAACGGCGTCCATGGCCTCGACCAGACGGGGCCCTCGGGCGTCGCGGACGCCGCCGACCGGGGGTGCCTGGTCATCGACGGCAAGGACGGCGTGCTCCAGCTCGACGGCCCCGTCGTGATCGACCGAGACGTCGTCTTCCAAGGCAAGGTCCAAGTCAGCGGGCAGGGCACGATCTACGCCGGGCGCAACATCCACATTCTGGGCGACATCGAGTACGTCAACGCGCCCGCGTGGCCCAAGCCGGATCCCGATCCCGAGGCGACGATCACGGCCAATGCCGGGGCCGATCTGCTGGGCCTCGTCGCCAAAGGCAACATCGTCTTCGACGCCTTCTGGAAGAGCACCCCTTGGGAGTCGGACGTGCTTGAAACGCTGGAGTCGCGGCTCGACGGCTCGTCCCCCCCGTTCCCCTGCGACCCCTCCGACGCCGCGTTGGGCTACTGTTCGCCCGACGGCCCCTATGCGTTCGACGGCAACTATGCGGACGAAGACGGCATGCAAAAGGTCGCCTCCATCACCTCGAAGAAGGTCAAGATCGGCGGACGCATCGTCGTCCAGAAGACGACGACCTCGGCACCGTCGAAGTTCTACGAGAGCCTCGTCTACGACGGGATGCTCTCGGCCTCGACCATCACCCGCATCGATGCCGTCCTCTACAGCAACCATGGAGTCTTCGGCAAGATCGGCAACGTCGATATCAACGGATCCTTCGTCGTCCGCGACGACATCATGACGCCGCTCAACTGGACCGACTTCAACTGGGACATCCGCCTCGGCTCGCAGAGTCTGGATGGCCTGGACTTCCCGATCCTCCTGCCGATGGTCGTCGCCGATCCGAAGGTCGTCGGCTGGAAGGAGGTCCTTCTGTGATGCGGACGTCATTCGCGATCGCGGTTTTCGCCTACATCTGCCTGTTCGCCATCCCCGCGCCGGGGATCACCTCGAACGGCCGTTCGGGTGCGCAGGCTGAAGCCGCGCGGCTGGAAGCATCCGCCCGCCGGCCGCTGGCCTTTCAGGAGCGGCTCGCCGAACAGGAGCGGGCCCGCCGAGACGTCGAACGCATGCGCGCCCTGCCTCCCGAGACCGCCCTCGACGTCGCGGCGGGACGGGTCGCGTTCGACGATCTCGCATTCGACGAAAATGGCCTGGTGCACCGTTCGGACGGTGCCAGACCGCCGCAAGCGCCCTCTGCCGCGCGGGGCGAAACGCGTCTGCGAATCGCCGGACTGTCGGTGAGCGTCGCGCTGATTCTCGCAGGTCTGTTCGCCAAAAGGGGGGCTTCCGCCGCTGGCAGGTGATTGATTTCTGGCGTTTTTTTCTCTGGCGCCGCTCCGCCGATTGTGGTACCTTCACCCCGATTCCGATTCAGTTCAGCAGTTGCTGGTTCCGGCGGGCGCATCGCGGCCCCGGTCACATTCAGGTTCCGTATTCATGTTCAGCATTGCCCTGACGGGCGGAATTGCCAGTGGAAAAAGCCACTTCGCAGGCTTGCTTGCCAAGCTGGGCGCGGATGTCGCGGATGCCGACGAGGTCGTGCGTTCGCTTCATCGTCCCGGCGGGAAAGGGGCCGAGGCGGTGGCCGCATTCTTCGGACGCTCCTACCTGCTGCCAGACGGCGGCACCGACCGTGAACGCCTCGGCGAACTCGTTTTCGCCGACGCCGCGGCGAGGAGGCAGCTTGAAAACCTGCTTCATCCTCTGGTGCGCAGCCACCTGCTCGCCTGGCGGGACGCTTCGACGGCATCGCCCTTCAAAATTGTCCAGATTCCCCTGCTCTTCGAGTCGGGATGGGAGCGCGATTGGCGTTTCGCCGCCACCATCGAGGCTCCCGTCGCGTTCCGCATGGACCGTCTCGTCGGTCGCGGGCTGACGCGGGAACAGGCGGCAAGCCGGATCTCCGCGCAACTGGACGACGCCTCCCGCGCCGCGAGGGCGGACATTGTCGTGCGCAACGTCGCCTCCCTCGCCGAACTGGAAACCGCCGCCACCCTTTTTCATCACCTCATGGAGAGTCTCGCCAAATGACAGAAGCAGATCCCGTCCCCCCCCCCGATTCCTCCGCACCGGCCCCGGCCGCCGACCCCGCGGCGCCCGTCAAGCGCCCCCGCGGACGTCCTCGCAAGAATCCCCTTCCACCCGGTGCGACGCCCCCGCCCCCCAAGCCGCGCGCCCCGCGTGCCAAGCCCGAGGTCCTGGTTCCCCGCGACCAGCCCACCGAGTGGACGATTCCGCGCCCGGAGGGCGCCTTCGAGGCCGAGCCGATCGCGCGCGCCGCGCGTGTCCAGCCGGTGGACGACGGGACGGTGCTCCATCCCGCCGACGAAATCAGCGAAGACGACATCCGCGCCCGTCGCGAGGCCGCCAAGGCCTTCGTCGAGGACATCGGACGCCTGAAGACGGACATGAAGGCCGTCGACAGCTACATCGCCGCCCCGCCTGCCGTGCCTGCCGCTCCCCGTTCCTCGGTCGAGTTTCCCGATCGGCCGCTGAGCCGCAACGACTACATCCTCCAGCGCCGCCTCCAGAACTCCGGAAAGCGCGCCAACAGCTTCCAACCGGGTGGTTTCAACGGGCCGCGCCACTCCGCCGCGCCGACGGGCGTCGCGGCTCCGGTCGATGGCCAGCAGCCTCCGCGCCACCTGAATCGCCGCGAACGCCAGCGGATGAATCTGCGCCAGCGCTTCGTCCCGGAGCAGCCCGGCTTCGTCCCGGCCGCCCCCGCCGGCGATCTCCCCGCCCAGCGCATGTCCGAGCTGCAACGCCTCGAACCCGCCGAACTCCTCGCGATGGCCGAGGAGCAGGGCATCCTCGAGTCGCTCGCCTCGCACGCCCGCCACGACATCGTCTTCGCGCTGCTTCGCAACCACGCCGCCCGCGGCGGCGCGGTGATCGGCGAAGGCGTCGTCGAAATCGGCCCCGAAGGCCATGGCTATCTCCGCAATCCCTGGGCGAGCTACCAGACCTGCCCCGAGGATCCGATGGTGCCCCAGCAAGTTCTCCGGCGCTTCGGTCTGCGGCCCGGCGACGTTGTCGAAGGCTCCACGCGCCCGCCCTCCCGCGACCAGCGCGAACGCCGCTTCGTCATCACCGACGTCCTCTCCGCCAACGGCATGCCGCCGGCGGAGTCGCGTCGCGCGCCGCTCTTCGAGTCTCTGATGCCCACCTACCCCGATCGTCGCATCCGGCTCGAGACGACGGGCGAGGAGACGGAGATGCGCGTCGCGGATCTCATCGCCCCGATCGGCTTCGGGCAGCGCGGCCTCATCGTGTCCCCGCCGCGCGCGGGCAAGACGATCATCATGCAGCGGATCGCCAACGCCATCTCCGCCAACCACCCCGAGGCCGAACTCATCATCCTGCTCATCGACGAGCGCCCCGAGGAGGTCACGGACATGAAGCGCAACACGAAGGCCTCCGTCTTCGCCTCCACGTTCGACGACGGTCCCGAGCACCACGTCCAGGTCGCCGAGGTCGTTCTCGAGATCGCCCGCCGCAAGGTCGAGCGCGGCCGCGACGTCGTGATCCTCCTCGATTCCCTCACACGCCTCGCCCGAGCCTACAACGCCGTCCAGCCCAACGGCGGCAAGATGCTCTCCGGCGGCATCGACGCCAATGCGCTGACCCGCCCGAAGCGCTTCTTCGGCTCCGCCCGCAACATCGAAGGCGGCGGTTCGCTGACGATCCTCGCGACGGCCATCGTGGAAACGGGAAGCCGCCTCGACGAGGTGGTGTTCGAGGAATTCAAGGGCACCGGCAACATGGAGCTGTGCCTCGACCGGCAGATCGCCGAGCGGCGCATCTTCCCGGCGATCAGCATCGAGCGCTCCGGCACGCGCAAGGAGGAGCTGCTCTTGTCCGCCGAGGAACTGGAGCGCGTCCGCCTTCTCCGCAAGGCCGTGGGCGGCATGGCCTCCGCCGACGCCATCGAGCTTCTCGTTCGCCGCATGAAGGACACGGCCACGAACGCCGAGTTCCTCGCGACCTTCAAAGTCTAGCCGCTAGCCGCCGGAGGCAGGCCTCGCGCCCGTCTCCGGCACCAGCCAGGCGAAGCGGAAGTTCACGAGCGCCATGAAGGCCAGAAAGCCGCTCAACGCGATGTAGGCCGCCGCCGGGTAGACGATGCCCGCGGCGGTCTGCTCCGCTTGGCCCTGGTAGAGCCCGAGGATGCCGCCGCCGATCTGGCCGATGATCCCGCTGCCGATGTACGAGAGCCCGTTCGACACGGAGATGGCGATCGCCACGGCCTCCGGTCGCGACAGCTCCTTGATCGCCGTGACGTTCGAGGGGGACGCAAGGGCGAATCCCGAGAGCGCGATGTAGCCGAGGGCGAACACCCAGCCGGGCGCGCCCAGCCAGGCGCCCAGCAGCAGACAGAACGTCCCCGCCACGACGGCCGAGGCGCCTGCCAGAATCCATGGGCGGCGCCGGTCGCCGAGGCGATGCGGCAGCACGCCCCCCAGAGTGACCCAGAGCACGTTCCCCGTCGCCATCGCCATGATGACGGTGGCGGCGGAGGCCGAGGAGACGCCCCCGAAGTCCTCGAGGAACTTCTTGCCCAGCACGCTCTGGATCGTGAACATGATCGGGAAGGCGATCGCGCTGATCACCATCAGGGGACGGCAGTTCCGGTCGCGAAGCACCTCGGCGAGAAGACCGAGCTTGACCTGCCCGCGCGGGGTGCCCTCCGGGGGCATGCGGTGCAGCAGCGCAGCGGCGACGGTGTAGCAGACGGCCATTGCGCCGGCGACGGCCAGCAGGACGTGGCGCCAGCCGAAGGCGGCCGCCAGGCGATCGAAGGGCAGCGTCCCGGTCATCCCGCCGGCATAGCCCACGCCGACCAAAATGCCAATCCACGAGGTGAAGCGCTCGTTGCCGAAAATCCGCGCGATGGTCTTCACCAGGCTGAGGTACATGAAACTCGCGCCGAATCCGGTCAGCGCGCGCGCGGCGAACATGGCGCCCGTCGTGCCCGCCAAGGGGAACCAGAAGACGCCGCCGACCAGCAGCAGCCCGCCGACGAGAAAGGCGCGCGCCCCCCCGTAGCGATCCGCTGCGAATCCGACGACGACCTGCATGCCGCCGTAGATCCAGGTGAACATCGAGCCCATCATCGCCACGGAGGAGGTGGAGAGCCCCGCATCGACCTGAAGCTCGTTGAAGATCGTGCCGGGCACGCCGACGCGCTGGAAATACGAAAAGAAGTACAGCGCCATCATGGCCGCGAAGGCGGCAAGGACAAGACGGCCCGGCGCAGGCCGGGACGGCGCCGGGACGGAAGCGGGGAGGGGGGAATTCATGGGCGCGCGAGTATAGCGCGCTTCCGCCGCAAAGTAAACGCGCGTCGAGGCCGATTCGGTGGAGGGGAAACGAAGAGGCCCTGCGGCGCGGTGTGCGACGCAGGGCCTGGCGTTTCACGACGCGCGGGACGCGACTACTTGATCGTGACTTCCTTGCCGGCGGCGGCGGAGCGGTAGAGGCCGTCGAGGATCTTCTGGACGGCGAGTCCATCGTAGCCGGAGGCGCCGAGCTCGGAGCCCTTGAGGCAGCCGTCGACCCAGTTCTGGAGCTTGCGATTGAAGAGGTTGCCCCAGTCCTGCGAACCGACGAACGAGGGCTTGGCGTTGACCATGAGGTCGTTGAGATCGGTGTAGATCTCGGCGTCCTCCCAGTTGCAGCCGCCCTTGGTGCCCATCGCGGTGAAGTTCTGGACGTCGTTCTCCTTGATATGGCAGGCGAACGCGGACTCCACCTGCATGATGGCGCCGTTGTCGAAGCGGATCTGCCCGATGGCGAGGTCTTCGACCGTGTAGGTCTTCCAGTCCCAGCCGGGCCAGGCGCTGCGCGTGGTGGAGGGCTTGTCGCCGAGGTACGTCCAGGTGTTGGCGCTGGCGGCGACGGGCTTGGGGCAGCCCATGAACTCGTAGGCGGCCTCGATGATGTGCACGCCGATGTCGATGAGCGGACCGCCGCCCTGCTTCTCCTTCTGGCCGAAGACGCCCCAGTTGGGGATGCCGCGGCGGCGGAGGGCGCGTACCTTGACGAAGAGGATGTCGCCGAACTGGCCGTTTTCGCGGGCCTTGATGAGGGCGGCGGTGGAATCGCGGTAGCGCTGCTGGAAGCCGACGGAGAGCTTGACCTTGTTCTTCTCGGCGGCGGCGATCATCTTCTGGCACTCGGCCGGGTTCATGGCCATGGGCTTTTCGACCATCGCGTGGCAGCCGGCGTTGCAGGCGTCCACGACGGGGGCGCAGTGCACGCCGTTGGGGGTGCAGACGTCCACGGCATCGGGCTTGATGACCTTGAGCATCTCCTTCCAGTCGAGGAAGAGAGCTTCGCGGGGGACGCCCCACTTCTCGTGCATGACGTCGAGGCGCTCCGGAACGATATCGACGCCGGCGACGATCTCGACCTCGGGGATCTCCTTGTACGTGTTCAGGTGCGTCTGCGCGATGCCGCCGCACCCGATGATGGCGACGCGGAGCTTCTTGCCCTTGTACGCCTTCTGCTTGCCTTCCATTTTGGTGGATACGCTCTCAGCCATTTCGACCTTCCTTCTTTCT
>CAYVJM010000072.1:0-9681 GCA_964451695.1 uncultured Lentisphaerales bacterium
ATCAAGGGAACGCAGACCGAGAAGAACCTGCTCAAGAGCTTTGCCGGGGAGTCTCAGGCTCGCAACCGCTACACGTTTTTCGCGAGCGTCGCGAAGAAGGAGGGCTTGGTGCTGATTTCGGACATCTTCGCCGAGACGGCCCAGCAGGAGAAGGAGCACGCCGAGCGCATGTTCAAGTGGCTCGAGGGCGGCATGCTCGAGATCACCGCCAGCTACCCCGCGGGGAAGATCGGCACGACGGCCGAGAACCTCGAGGCCGCGGCCGGCGGCGAGCACGAGGAGTGGACCGACCTCTACCCCGCCTTCGCGAAGACCGCCGAGGCCGAGGGCTTCAAGGAGATCGCCGTCATGTACCGCATGATCTCGGTCGCCGAGAAATACCACGAGGAGCGCTACCGCAAGCTGCTCGACCGCGTGAAGAACGGCACGATGTTCGCGAACGGCGCCCCCACCCGCTGGCGCTGCCGCAACTGCGGCTACATCCACGAAGGCCCCGAAGCGCCCAAGCTCTGCCCCGCGTGCCTCCACGAGCAGGCGCACTTCGAGCGCTTCGGCGAGACGTTCTGATGAGAATCGCCGGCGGCGAACTCCGCGGACGAAGCGTTTCGGCGCCCGCCGCGGGGGATGTCAGGCCGACGCAAGACGCAGTCCGGGAGGCGGTGTTCTCCATGCTGGCGAACATCCTGCCCGGCTCCGCTTTCCTCGACCTCTTCGCCGGATCCGGTTGCGTGGGGATCGAGGCCTGGAGCCGCGGCGCCGCCCGCGTCCTCTGGGTCGAACGCGCGCCCGCGGTCGTCCGCACGCTCCGGCGCAACGTCGCCGCGCTCTGCGGCGAAGCGGCGGGGCGCGTACTCCAGGCGGACGCGCTGGCCTGGCTGGCGCGTCCGGCGCCGGTCGGCGAGACGTTCGACATCGTCTACGCCGATCCGCCCTACGACGAAGCCCCCGAAGCCATCCGCCTCATCCTCGACCGTCTTCCCGCATCCGGGCGCCTCGCCCGCCGCGCGATCCTGGTCGCCGAGCAACGCGCGGACGCCCCCGCCCCCGAGGCGCCCGGCTGGGAGCTGGTCACGCGCCGCCGCTACGGACAGACCGGCATCCTGCTCTTCCGCAGGCACGAAGAGGACTCCAACCATGCATGACCCCGCCACCATCGTCTACCCCGGCACCTTCGACCCGCTGACCCTCGGGCACCTCGACCTGCTCGAGCGCGCGCGCGGGCTCTTCGACACCGTCGTCCTCGCCATCTCGGCGAACTCGACCAAGTCCGGATGGATGTTCACGTCCGAAGAGCGCCTCGCGATGGCCCGGGAAGTCGTCGCCGAGATGGACAACGTGCGCGTCGAGATCATGGACGGCCTGCTTGTGGACTTCGTGCGCCGCTGCGGGGCCCGGGTCGTCCTGCGCGGTCTGCGCGCCTACAGCGATTTCGAATACGAGTTCCAGATGGCGCTGACGAACCGCAAGCTGGCGCCGGAGATCGAGACGCTCTTCATGATGCCCAAGGAGGACCACAGCTACGTGAGCTCCAGCACGGTCCGTGAAGTCGCCCGCTACGCCGGCGACACGAGTCTCTTCGTCCCCCCCGCCGTCCAGCGGTACATCGAGCGCAGGGTCGTTCTCGACCGCCTCAACGCCCAACCATGATCCTTCAAACCGCCAATTTGTCCGAAACCGGCGCCCGCTTCGCCGGCGAAGAGCCCGCCGACGCGTTCGCCTGGCCCGACGACGGCTCGGAGATCGTCCACCCCGCCGGTCCGCTCCAGTGGCGCTTCACGGCGAAGCGCTTCGGCATGGAGCTGTTCATCGAGGGCCGCGCCGCGGCCCGCTTCGAAGGTCTCTGCGCCCGCTGCGGACGAGATCTCGTGCTGGCGATCGACGAGCCCCTCTGCTTCTCTCTGGAGATCCCCTCCGAAAACGCGGAAGTGGACTTGACTTCCGAGATCAGAGAAGCTATTCTACTCGCCCTTCCAAACCACCCGGTCTGCGGACCGGGTTGCAAGGGTCTCTGCCCCCGCTGCGCGAAACCGCTGGCCGACGGCCCCTGCAAATGCGGCGACTCCCGGGGAGCTGGCGCATGGGATGCCCTGGACAAACTGATCACGCAAGACCCTTCCACCCACAAGAAACCGGAGCCCTGCCATGGCCGTACCCAAACGCAAAAAGTCCAAGATGCGCATTCGCATGCGCCGCGCCCAGAAAAAGGCCGAAATCGCCAACACGACCGTCTGCAGTGAATGCGGCGCGCCCGTCGAATCCCACCGCGCCTGCAAGAAGTGCGGCATGTATCGCGGTCGCAAGGTTCTGACGATCAAGACCGAAGAGTAGGCAGGACCCGTCCATGCGGATCGCGGTCGATGCCATGGGCGGCGACTTCGCGCCTCGCGAAATCGTCAAGGGCGCCGTCGAGGCCTCCGGAAAGCTTTCTGAGGATCTCGAGATCATCTTGGTCGGCGACGAACCGGCCATCCGGGCGGAGCTTTCAGCCAACCGCGCCGAGCCCTCCAGCCGCCTGCGCATCGTCCACACCACCCAGGTCATCGCGATGGGCGAGCCCCCGGCCCAGGCCGTGCGCATGAAGCGCGACTCGTCGATCTACCGCGGCATGGAGCTCGTCAAGAACGGCGAGGCCGATGCGTTCCTCTCCGCCGGGAGCACCGGCGCGATGGTCGCCGCGGCCATTTTCGTGCTCCGCCGCATCCCCGGCGTCAAACGCCCCGCCATCGGCACCGTGCTGCCCACGGTCGGGCGGCCGGTTCTGCTCATCGACGCCGGCGCCAACACGGACTGCGACGAAATCGAGCTCGAGCAGTTCGCCCTGATGGGCAGCCTCTACTCTCAGGCGATCCTCGGCCAGAAGCAACCGTCGGTCGGCCTGCTCAGCATCGGCGAAGAGGACCTGAAGGGCAACGACGCCACGAAGAAGACCTTCGAACGCCTCCGCGGCAACCCGGCAATCGCCTTCTGCGGCAACGTCGAAGGCCACGACATCTTCGAGGGCGACACGGACGTGATCGTCTGCGACGGCTTCGTCGGCAACGTGCTCCTCAAGACGGTGGAAAGCGCCGCGCGCGCCATCGCGCACTGGATGAAGCTCGAGTTCAAGGCCAACCCCCTGCGTCTCTTCGGCGCGATCTGCCTCTCCGGCGCGCTGCGCAGCATGAAGCGCCGTCTCGACCCCGACATCTACGGCGGCGCCCCGCTCCTCGGCGTCAACGGCACCGTCATCATCACCCACGGCGCCTCCTCGCACAAGGCCATCTTCCACGCCATCCGCGTCTCCGCCGAGGCCGCCAAAACGCGCGTCCACGTCCGGATCTCGGACCAGCTTGCCGCCTTGTCCCGCCTAACCTAGCCCCCTACACCCCAGACCGCCCCGCCCATGCGAGAACCCACTACCAGCAAGACGGCCGTCATCTCCGGCATCGGCGCCTGGACGCCCGAGAAGGTCCTCACCAACGACGACCTCTCCAAGATCGTCGACACGAACGACGAGTGGATCTCCACGCGCACCGGCATCCGCGAGCGCCGCATCGCCGCCCCCGGCGAAACCTGCTCGGAGATGGCCGCCAAGGCCGCCAAGGCCGCGCTCCAGAGCGCCGGCGCCGCCCCCGACGAGATCGATCTGCTCGTCGTCGCCACGATCACCGCGGATCACAGCACGCCCTCCACCGCCTGCCTCGTCCAGCCCCGCCTCGGTCTCGTCAACGCCACCTGCTTCGACATCTCCGCGGCCTGCTCCGGCTTCGTCTACGCCCTCGACATCGCGCGCCAGTACATCCTCACCGGCGCGGCTCGCAAGGTTCTCGTCGTCGGCGCCGAGAAAATGAGCGCCATCCTCGACTGGCAGGACCGCGGCACCTGCGTGATCTTTGGCGACGGCGCCGGCGCCGTCGTCCTCGAAGCCGGCTCCGGCACCTCCCGCGGCATTGTCTCCACCGCCATGGGATCCGACGGCGCCCTCGCCTCCCTCATCCGCGTCGAGGCCGGAGGCTCCACCCTCCCCGCCTCCGCCGACACGGTCAAGAACCGCCAGCACTTCATCAAGATGGAGGGCAACCAGGTTTTCAAGACCGCCGTCCGCGGCATGGCCGAGATCGCCGAACAGGCCCTCGCCCGAGCCGGCGTCACGGTTGCGGAGATCAAGGCCGTCGTCCCCCACCAGGCCAACGTGCGCATCATCAGCGCCATCGCCGAGAAGCTCGCGATCCCGATGGACAAGGTCGTGCTCAATCTCGACCGCTACGGCAACACGACGGCCGCCTCCATTCCCCTCGCGCTCGAAGAGGCCGCGCGGACCGGTCGCATCCAGAACGGCGACCTCGTCCTCCTCGTCGCCTTCGGCGCCGGCCTCACCTGGGGCGCCTCCGTCGTCCAGTGGGGCCGCTAGCCCCCCGCCGTTCAGGTGTTGTCCCCGGTGCGCCGAACATGGTATGATGGGCGCATGACTTCAATGAACGGCAACTCCTCCCCCGACCTCGCCGCCCTCATCGACGCGGCAGCGGACGCCGTGCGCTCGCTCCACGACATCCTCCCCGCGATCGAAGCGGCCACCGCCCTCCTCGTCGGCACCCTCCGCGCCGGCGGCAAGGTGCTTTGCGCCGGCAACGGCGGCAGCGCCGCCGAGGCGATGCACCTCGCCGAGGAGCTTTCCGGGCGCTACCAGCGCAACCGCCGCGCCCTCCCCGGCCTGGCCCTCTGCGCCGACGGCACGGCGATGACCTGCATCGCCAACGACTACGGCTTCGACCAGGTCTTCGCACGCCAGGTCGAGGCCTTCGGCGCCCCCGGCGATCTTCTCGTGCTCTTCTCCACCAGCGGCAATTCCCCCAATCTGCTCCTCGCCGCTTGCGCCGCCCGCGCCCGCGGCATGAAGACGCTCAGTCTCCTCGGCCGCGGCGGCGGCGCCCTCCACGGCGCCGCCGATGTCGAACTGCTCGTCCCCGACACCGCCGGCGCCCACGTCCAGGAGTCCCACCAAGTTGTCCTCCACGCGATGCTCGAATGCGTCGACGCCGCCTTCGCATGATCCCGCAATCCCTCCCCACGACCGCCATGAGAACCTCCCTCGCCGTCTTCGCCCTCCTCGCCGCAGCCGCAACGGCTTCCGCCGCGGATACCGCCCTCGGCATCAACGTCATGGCCAAGTTGCCGCACGTGGAGTTCGTCTACGGCGAGGCCATCCCGCTGACCGTGACGCTCCAGAACCCGGGTGCCAAGGCGCTGATCATCGACGACTATCCGCCGTATGACCAGAACACCTTCGCCCTCGCCCTGCGCACCGAACACGGCCGGGCCATCCTCCCCACCGCCGGCAGCGCACCCGCCGTTGCCTGCACGGTCAAGCCCGGCGATTCCACCACCTTCACCGTGGACGTCGCCCAGATCTACGGATCGCTTCCCGAAGGCCACTACCAGCTCGGCGCCACGCTTAACCGCGGGTCGGAAACGTTCGCCTCCCAAGTTCTCACCTTCAGCGTCGTCTCCGGCATCGAAATCGGCACCGCCACGCGCCCCAGCCCGGGGCGCGACAACGCCGCGCTCGCCTGCACGCTGCTCTACTGGGCGCGCGAACAACGCGAGTACCTCTTCCTGCGCATCGTCGAAAAGCCCTCCGACACCGTCTACGGCTTCGCGAACCTCGGCAGCATCGTGCGCATCGCCACGCCCCGCATCGACTTCGAAGACGGCGGGATCGCCGTCGTCACCTACCAGACCTCGCGGGATCGCTTCACCCGGGCGTCGTTCGACCTGTCAGGACCTCAGCTCCGCCTCGTCGGCACCCAGCCCATGGTCAGCGCCGCCTCCGTCGAAGAGGCCAAGGCGACGCAACGGGCCATGGAATCCGTTGAGCGCCACATCGAGGCCAAGCAGGAGGCCGAGGGCAGTGGCTTCTTCAAACGCCGCACAACGCGCGTGCGCAAGCTGCCCGAAGGCACTCAGCAGCCCAAAAAATAACCGGACGCGCCCGTCTACACGCCGGTGGAGCCGAACCCGCCTTCGCCGCGAACCGTCGCGTCAAGATCATCGCAGATTTCGATGGCCGGACGCAGCACCGGACAGACGACCATCTGGGCGATGCGCAGGCCTTTGGCAACCGCAAAGGGCTCCCGGCCGAAGTTCACGAGGATGATGCAGACCTCCCCGCGGTAGCCTTCGTCGACGGTGCCCGGCGTGTTGACCATCGAGATGGCGAACTTCGCGGCCAGACCGCTGCGGGGGCGGATCTGAGCCTCGGTGCCCGCAGGCAACGCGATCGCCAGACCCGTGCGAATCTTCGCCCATTCCCCGGGCTGGAGCACGCGGTCCTCGATCGAGCAGAGATCCATCCCCGAATCCCCGGGGTGCGCATAGGCCGGAACCACCGCGTCGGGGGTCAGTCGCTTGATCTTCAACGTCATCGTCGTCATCCTCCCGAGCCCCTCATTCAAGGGGCTCGATCGGCTCGATGGCCACGCCGCCCTCGAGGCTTAGCGGAGGCTGGCCGGCCGGAGCGTCCTTGAGCACGGCGCCGCGCTCGACCGTCGCCGCATAGTAGAGCAGGACGCCGGAGGGATCGCGGATTTCAATGGCGACCGGGAACGCGACGTCAGACGGAAGGGGAATCGCGACCTCGGCCTCGGGCTTCAGATCGACGGCGACGCCCGGCGATGCGGGCTCGAACGAATCGGCATCGAAGACCTGGACGGCGGCCGGGAAGGCGGGGCCTTTGTCGTGGACGACCTTCGCGTAGCCGAAGACGCCCTCCCCGCGCCGTTCGTAGACGCGAGTCGTGAAGAGGTGGTTGCCTCCGGCGGCCTTGACCCGCGGCAGCGCGAGGAAGTCCGTCTTGGGGCCGATCTTCGCCACCTCGCCGCCGTTGACCATCGCGAAGCGCACGCGCGCTTTGCGGGCGGCGGCGGCGATCTCGGGCGAGTAGCTCCCGAAGGGGTAGCTGAAGACGCGCGTGCGATAGCCGGTCGCGCGCTTGATGTCGAAGCGCGAGGCGCGGATCTCGTTGAAGGGCTTCTCATGCGTGCGCAGGTCGACGCGGTTGCGCGTGTGGCCGCCGAATTCGAAGACGCCCTCCTTCATCGCGGCGCGAATCTCCGTCCAGGTCATCATCGGCTCGCCGTTGAGCGTGCGACGTTCGTCGGGCCGCTCGGCGATGAATGTCGTCGCCAAGTTCACCACCGCCGTGAACTGCTGCTCGCGGAGAATGGGCGCGACATCGACGAGGAGGTTGCGGTAGGCGTTGTCGAAGGTGATGACAAGCGGTTTCGCGGGCAGCGGCACACCCCACTCCGCATAGGCGCGCAGACGCCAGGGCGAAACCGTCCGGTAGCCACGCGTCGAGAGGTCGAGGATCTGGCGGTAGAAGACGGACTGGGGCACCGAACCGGCGTCGACCGCAATCGCGCCGACGCGCTCGTAGAGGAGGATCGGCACGTCGACGGCCGGCAGCATCGCCGCCCGGACCCGCAGGCCTGCCGCCGCCGCCGCCGCGAGAAGGACGACGACGGCCGCCGCGATCGCGCGCCGCCTGCCTCGTCCCCGACGCCGCGCCACGCTAGCCATGGGTCAGCACCGCCTCCCGGATCGTCCGCCCGTCCGCCAGCACCGGCGCGGTGCGCTCGCGCCACTGGCGGCGCCGGGCATGCACCATGACGACGAATCCGCGGGACCACAGGTTGAAGAAGTCGAGCTGGTCGGCGATCCGGTATAGCCACCGCACCTTCTCGCAGACCTGGTCCTCGCCCACGCCCTTGAGCAGCAGGCGGCTCTCGTAGATGCGCACCAGTTCAACAAAGAACCGCGAGAAGGAGTCGGTCGAGATCAGATCGAATCCGAACTTGAGGAAGCTGAAGAGACTCCGGTCGTTGTACGCCCCCGTGATGATCTCCGCCCCCTCGTCCTCCGCCAGACGGCGCGCGACGTTGATCAAGCTGAAACTCTTGCGGTACTGCGTGCAGATGATGAGTTCGCCCGCGGACTTGAGCACGCGGTTGCACTCCTTGATGAACGCCACCGGATCGGACATCGCCGAAAGCATGCCCAGCGACACGACGACCACGTCGAACGAATGCGCGTCGTATGGGATCTCGCCCCCGGCCCCCAGACACACGACGGGGGCCCCCAGGAACTCGGAAGCCTCCTCGGCATGCTCCGGCGAACGCGCCACGGTGGCCCAGACGCCGCCCCGCTCCCGCAGAATCGCCGACATCACGGGATTGGGCATGCCGATGTCCAGCATCACCTTTTCCTGGAGATGCTTCTTCGGCAGACACTTCATCAGGCAGTCCAGCTCCAGCCGCAACGGAAGGCGGCTTCGGAAGCTGTTCATGAGAATCTGCCCCTCGGGGGATGGCGACTTCAAATCCATGTCGGCGATGGTATCAATTGCGGGGAGAAAGTGTCAATATGCGTTTGCGGACATGTCGCTTGTGGCCCGCCGACTGACCCAATCCCACGCCTGCGAATCTTTCCCTTGACGCGCCACCCGCATTGCGGTAATGTCCGACTCGTTCAAATCAGAATCAATCTCTGTTCAAATATGAACAACATGATTCCATCCGTCATCGCCGCCATGCAGGTGGTGGACGCACTGGCCGGGCACGCGCCAGGCCTGTCGCAGGCGGCGCTCGCGAAGGCGTTGGGACTGTCGCCGAGCACGACGTACCGCATCCTGCGCTCCCTCGCGTCCCAGGGATGGACGGCCAAGAGCGCGGACGGCCTCTACACGCTCTCAACGGGTCTCCTGCCGGTGCTCCACGCCTGCGAGAAGTCCCTCGGCCGCCTCGACCACGCCTGCAATGCGCTCCGTACCATCGCGGCGGACAAGGGCATCGCCTGCAAGCTCTCCGTCCGGCGCGGCCACGAGCAGGTCGTCATCGCCCGAGAAGAGCCCGATGGTCCCGTCCAGACCACGGGCGTCGTCGGCGCCGTCGGCCCCATCACCGAGGGCTCGTCCGGCGCCGCGCTCCTCTGCGACGAGTCGGACGCCGCCATCGAGGCCGTGCTCCGCGCCGCCGGCACGCGCCAGACTCCGCCCGCGTTCCTCCGCGCCGCCATCGCCTCGATCCGCGAAAAAGGCTGGGCCCTGCGGCCCTCCATCCCCCCCTGGCCCATCTCGGCCCTCTCCGCGCCCGTCCGCGACGCCTCCGGCGCCGTCCTCGCCGCGCTCACGTTCATCGTCCCCACCGTCTCCCTCGACGAGACCGCCCAGGCGAAGCTGCTGCTCAAGACGGCCGCCCACTGCTCGGGGCGCTGAGCCCATAACCACCCACCCTTCACCCCCATCCCATGAGCCGAAACCCCGCCGATCTCAAGATCACCGACCTCCGCTTCGCCGACATCGACGGCGCGCCCAAGCGCTGCACGCTCGTGAAGCTCTACACCAACCAGGGCATCGTCGGCTACGGCGAAGTCCGCGACGCCTCCTCGCGCACGTATGCAGCCATGCTCAAGAGCCGCATCCTCGGCGCCACCCCCCTCAACGTGGACAAGATCTTCCGCCGCATCAAGCAGTTCGGCGGCGATTCACGCCAGGCCGGCGGCGTCTGCGCCATCGAACTCGCCTGCTGGGACATCGCCGGCAAGTTCTGGGGCGTCCCCGTCTGGCAGCTCCTCGGCGGCAAGTTCCGCGACACGGTCCGCTGCTACTGCGACACCGACAGCGAAGGCGGCGGCCGCGACATGGGC
>CAYVJM010000073.1:0-9659 GCA_964451695.1 uncultured Lentisphaerales bacterium
CCTTCTCGAAGACGAGGGCGATGTTGCGGCGCCGCAGCAGGTCGCCGCGCACGCCAGACTGCCGCCGCCGCTTCAGCGCGATGGCCAGATCGACCATTTCGATCATCTGGGCGTCGGACAAATCATTGATGGAAAGCAGCGAGCGCCGCTTCAATTCTGGGCTGAAGGTAATCATGGCGTGGTGTCTGCCGAGGTGCCGAACATGCGCCTCGCGGCGTGAATGCCGGGAGGGGACGTTGCTTGGAGCGGAAGTATAGCACACGCGCGCAACGGGGCGCAAACGCATTCAGGCAACGCCAGGAATTCGCGCGCGTCTCATTCCAAGTCGATCTCGGCGCTCACAGGGACGTCAGCGGCTTCATGTAGGTGGCGCGCGCGTCGCCGGGGGCGTAGAAGTCTTCGAGGAGTTCGCAGAGCGCGAAGCCGGCATGTTCGTAGAAGGCACGGGTGGAGGCGTACT
This sequence comes from uncultured Lentisphaerales bacterium, assembly GCA_964451695.1. Classification (GTDB taxonomy): domain Bacteria; phylum Verrucomicrobiota; class Kiritimatiellia; order RFP12; family UBA3636; genus JAAZAI01. Next base: position 461 of record CAYVJM010000073.1, read on the forward strand.
GCGGCCGGCCGGAGGTCTCCGCGTAGAGGCGCGTCCCGCCCATCGCGCGAGCGCGTTTTTCGACCTCCTGCAAGATCCGCTTCCCGAGGCCGATCCCCTGGCAGTCGGGCCGCACGGCCAGCCAGTAGAGGTCGAAGCCGCTCTGCGTGCAAGGCACGGGGCCGAAGGTGGCGTAGCCGACTAGGCGGCCTTCGCTTTCCGCGAGCGCGAATTCGTAGCCCGACGCCGCGCCTTTGGCGAGGCGCTCCTCGACGAGTTCCGCCGCGACCTCGACCTCGTCGTCGTGGAAATAGCCCGTCGCCGCCGTGATGTTTCGAATCTCCGCCACGTCCTCGGGCGCGACGTCGGCGCGCCAAACCAGCGCTGGCGGTGGCGTTTGCCCGCTTCGCGCCGGCGCGCGACTCGCCCCATCCGCCCGCTGGGCGGGCGCGCGTCCCTGCGCTGCGACGGCCTCGCGGACGATGCGCGCCATGGCGTCTGGGTAGGCGATCCCGGCCTGTCCCAACGCGGCCGCGAATCCGCCGTCCGGAGACAGACAGGGGTTCGAGTTGACTTCGAGGATCCACGGCTCGCCAAGCGCGTCCACGCGGAAGTCGACGCGGGCGTATCCAGCCAGACCGAAAACGTCCCAGCAGCGCAGGGCCAGGCGTTCGAGCTTGTCGAGGAGCGGACCGTCGGCGGCGCGGTCGGCGAAGCGCCGCACCGTGTGCGCGTATTCGAACGACGCTTCGTCCCATTTGGCCGTGTAGCCGACGATCTTGGGCTTGCCGTCGGGGAAGCCGTCGAAGACGATTTCGGCGGCGGGGAGGACTTCGGGACCGTCCGGTCCGGCGAGCAGGGCGAGGTTGAATTCGCGACCGTCGACGAAGCGCTCTGCGAAAGAGCCCGCGGGCACGCGCCCGGCGACGGACTCGGGAGTGACGCCGCGCAGAACGCTGTCGTCGCCGAGGCCTGCGGAGGCGTGCTCCCAGATCGATTTGACGATCCATTCGGCAGGGGCGTTGGCGGGGGCGCCGCGAAAGACCGGCTGGCGATCGGGCGCCGGGCGCTCGATCCAGGCCGGAACGGGGAGACCCGCCGAGAACAGGATCGCCTTGGAAAGGAGCTTGTGGGTCGTCAGGTAGAGCGCATCCGCCGAGCTCCCGGTGAAGGGGAGCCCCTTCGTCTCCCAGAGCGCGGGCGCGAGGTGGAGCAGGCGACCCGACCCTTCGAGCGTCTCGACGAGGTTGAACACGCAGTCGGGCCGGAGGACGTCCAGTTTGCGCTGGAGGTTGCCGAGATCGGTTGTGCAGGCGAGGACGGAGACGGCGTGGCCGCTGGCGGCGAGGGCGTCCTTGATGGCGGCGACCTGGACGAGGACGTCGCGCTCGTCGGCGGGCGCGTCGGCGGGAACGTGTTGGTGGACCAAGGCGATGCGCATGTTCAGACCGGACGGATTCGGGCGATGGCGGACGCCATGATGCGGCGGATGATCTCGGTGTAGCCGATGCCGGCCATGCGCGCGAGGATGACGAGATCGGAGTCCTTCGGGTTCAGACCGGCAAGGGGATTGACCTCGAGGAAGAGGGGCGACTGGGCGGCGTCGCACCGGATGTCCACGCGTCCGCCGTCCCGGCAGCCGAGGGCCCGCCAGGCGTCGAGGGCGACGCGCTCGGCGGCGGCGGCGACGGGATCGCGGGCGGCGTCGCAGGGACGGTAGACGACGCGGTCTTCGTAGTGGTCCTTGTTGGAATAGGAGTAGACGCCTTTTTCGGCGTTGTCCAGCAGGACGATCTCCATCGAGGCGAGGATCCGCGCCTGGCGCCCGGTGCCCGTGATGCCGACGGTGAACTCGCGCCCGGCAAGGAAGGGTTCGACGAGGGCGGGTTGGCCGAAGCGGGCCACGAGGGCGTCGCAGACGCCGGGCAGCGCGGCGGGGTCGCGGACGATGGACTTCGCGGAACAACCCTTGCCGGTGCCTTCGGCGACGGGCTTGACGAAGAACGGCGCGCCAAAGCGCAGACCGCGCAGATCCTCGGCGGTTTCGTAGACGCAGAAGTCGCTGGTCGGGACTCCGGCGTCGCGCACGACGCGCTTCGTCATGCCCTTGTGCAGGGTCATGGCCAGCACGAGGGGGTCCGAGAAGACGTAGGGGACGTCGTAGAGTTCGAGGATGGCGGGGACCTGGGCTTCGCGGGCGACGCCGCGCAGGCCCTCGCAGATGTTGAAGACGGCGTCCCAGCGATCGCCGGCCTCGAGGCGCTTGACGAGCGCCCGGGCGTGGCCGATGCGGTCGGTTTCGTGGCCGAGACTTCGGAGGGCGGCTTCGATGCCGGCGATCGTCTCCTCCTTGTCGAATTCGGCGGCGTCTTCGGGAGAAACGCCCAGGGCGATGTGCTCCGCCTTGAGATCGTACGTCAGACCGACATGCATGAGGTCAGTTCGCCGCGTAGTCGGGATACTGGAAGGACTTGCCTTCGTAGTTCCTGAGGTGGAGGTCGCCCGCCGCATCGCGTTCCTGGACGTAGTCCGGGCTGATCGGGATCTTGCCGCCTCCGCCCGGCGCGTCGATGACGTAGGTCGGGATGGCGTAGCCGGTCGTGAAGCCCCGCATCTGGCGGATGATGTCCACGCCCTTCGCGACGGGTGTGCGGAAGTGCTCCGAGCCGGAGATCGGGTCGCACTGATAGAGATAGTAGGGCTTGACCCGCATCTTCATCATCCCGTGCACCAGGCCTGTCATCGTCTCGGCGTTGTCGTTGACGCCCTTGAGCAGGACGGTCTGCGAGCCGAGCGGGATGCCCGCATCGGCCAGCATGGCGCAGGCCTTGGCCGTCTCGAGGCAGCATTCGTCGGGGTGGGTGAAGTGAAGGCTCATCCAGAGCGGATGATACTTGCGCAACATCTTCACAAGTTGCGGGGTGACGCGCTGGGGCAGCACGGCCGGGACCTTGGTGCCGATGCGGATGATCTCGACGTGGGGGATCGCGCGCAGGTTGCAGAGGATGTATTCCAGATGGTCGTCGTCCATCGTGAGAGGATCGCCGCCGGAAACCAGCACGTCGCGGATTTGCGGGGTCTTCCGGATGTAGGCGAAGATCTTCTGGAGACGCTCGGGGTCGGGCGAGATCTCTCCGTGGCCCACGACGCGGGAGCGCGTGCAGTAGCGGCAGTAGGTCGAGCAGAAGTCCGTGGCCAGGAGCAGGACGCGGTCGGGATACCGATGGACCAGACCGGGGACCGGGCTCTGGTGGTCTTCGCCGAGCGGGTCGTCCGACTCGCCGGGGCACCGGCGGATTTCATTGACTGTGGGGATCACCGCCCGGCGGATGGCCTGGCCGGGATCCATGGGGGAGACGAGGCCCATGTAGTGCGGCGTGACCGCCATGGGGAGGAGGTCGCCCGCAAGGCTCAGCGCCTGCTCCTCTTCGGGAGAGAGGCGGATCATGCGCCGAACGGTCTCAAGATCGCGGATCCGGTTGCGGATCTGCCACCGCCAGTCCGACCACTGCTCGTCGGTCGCGTCGGGGAAGAACAGGTTTCGGAACGAGCGGCAACGCGAATTCATGCGCAGGCTGCGGCGCCTGGGCGGCATTTCGGCCGGGTGGTCGGCCAGGGGCGTCGTCGGCGCGGCCTGGACGATGGAGAACAGGTTCAGACCACCTCGCGAGGGAGGCTCCTCTTCTGGTTCGACCAGATTGAGGCTCAACTGCATCGCCTGCAGGGGCTCATTGTGCACGGCTCGCTCCTTCTTGACTTGGACCCTTCCCGTCGCCCTCACATGAGCGCTTGGCGGGTTGCGTCCTTTGGCAGGAAGCTTTTACTCCTGCTGGCAGGGAATGTCAAGGGGGTTTGAAACATTTTTGAAAAAAAAGTTCGACCAAAAGTTCGACCAAAAGTTTGACACCAAAAAGTTCGACCTTCCGGTGAATGGGTTGTCGGCGGGGCGTGCCGCGTGCTTCACGATCCTGGGCGAGGCGCGATCGACGCTTCAAGCTCTTGCGCGATCTCGCGGGAAGCCAGGCGCATCAGACTCTCCTCCGACGCGCCGTAGCTGAGCAGATTGAGGCTCCCGTACCAGACGAGACGGCGATCCACCAGAACGAACTTCTGGTGGATCGCCGGACGCTCGGAGACCGTCGCCCCGGCGGCTCGGTACTCGGCGATGCTCCACGCGGCGGCGTCTTGTGCCTGCGGCTTGCAGGTGGACGGCGGGCGCGTCACGATTTCGACGGCCACGCCGCGGCCCAGCGCCGGACGCAGCCACTCCAGGATGTACGCCGCGCGCCCGCGGGTGATGAACGGGCTCACGACGAGGATCGTCTCGTGCGCGCCCAGAAAGTCCTGCTTCATCGCGGCCGCGAAGGTCCGCGTGTCGTAGATCACGCCTCCGCCCGTCACCTCCCCCTCCGCTGGCGCCGTGCAATAGCCGATCTGCGCATATGCCTTGAGCCTGCGCTGGTACATCCGCTCGAGAACGCCGACGTGGACATCCACGTAGTCGTAGACCATCACGTCGCGCTTGCCTGCGCGTTCGCGGTGGAGGCGCCCCGCGTATTGAGCCACCAGCCCCCGCCACGAAACCGGCATCGCAAGCAGCAGCGTGTCGAGGCGCGGCAGGTCGAAGCCCTCGCCGACGTACTGCCCGGTCGCCACGACGACCATCGGCGCGCCGTCGTCCGTCGCCGCGATCTCGGCGCCGCGTTCGCGTTTGCGCTTCGCCGTGTCGTTGCCGACCAGTTCGAAGACCTTGGCGTTCGTGCCCTGGCGAAGTCGTTCGGCGAGGACGCGGACGTGTTCGACGCGCTGGGTCAGGATCAGCGGAGTGCGCCCGTCGGCGAGTGCCTTGAGGGCGTCTGCGACGATCATCCGGTTGCGCTCTTCGTCTTCGACCATGTCGCGCAGCATCTGGGCCAGCGGCCAATCCTCCTCGTCGATCGCCAGCGGCTTCTTGAAGCGCGTGACGCGGGGCAGGACGAGACGGACCGCGCCGTGCGCGGCTTGGTCGCGTGCGTCGGCGCGATATCGGATCGGACCGCAATGCATGAAGATCAGCGGTTGCAAACCATCTTTGCGCAACGGCGTGGCGGTGAGACCGTAGACGCGCCGGGCGTCCATCCCGGCAAGGGCCTTCGCGATGGTAAAGGCGGGAACGTGGTGGCACTCGTCGACGACGACCACGCCATAGCCCCGCAACGCCCCGGATTCCGCGAGATCCTCCGAGCCGAGACTCTGAACCGTCGCGACATCGACGCATCCGGTCAACGCGGTGCGTCCACCGCCGAGCTGACCGGCCTCGACGGGGGCGCCGTCCGCCGCGTCGACCAGGAAGCGCGCCACCGCCTTCCGCCACTGCGCGAGCAGCGCCTGCGTATGCACGAGAATCAGCGCGGACCGGCCGATCCGCGCGATCAGGGCGATCGCGGCGACGGTTTTGCCGAAGGCCGTGGCCGCCGCCATGACACCGTCGTCTTCGGTGGCCAGGGCATCGACGGCGAAAGTCTGGTCCATCCGCAGTTCGCCGACGAAGCGGACGTCGATCGGGCGACCGGATTCGCGCTGGTCTTCGCGGGTGATCGTTCCATCGGCGCCTTCGGCCAGCGCCTCCAGTTGCGGCCGCAGTCCGCGCGGCAGGGCGATCCACTTCTCGGTCTCCTCGGCGGCGCAGACGATCCGGGGCGTCCCGAAGGTGGACATGCGCATGCGTTGGCGTTGGTGAAACGCGGGGTTTGGAAACGCGGCAAGACGGCGGATCCGGTTCATGGCCCGCTGGCTCAGTCCCCGTTTTTCCACGAACAGCAGGTTGCCCTCGACGCAGCGAAGTGTGGCCGGAAAGTCTTCGCGAGCCAGTCGTTCGGGCGGCCGACGACTCTGCCACGGTGCGTCCTCGACCGCGTCGCCTGCGGACTCCAGCGCGCCCAGTTCGCCTTCGGTGTCGAGCGCTACGAGATGCACCGCGAGGCGCGCCGGGGCGATTCTGCGGATCGAAGCGAGAAACGCCCAAGGGTCGGGATACGGCCTGAAGGCATTGTCGACGAACACGCTGTTGCCCTGCTTGCGCGCGGCGCCCTGCAAGGGCAGCGCGATGAGATTGCCGAAGCCGCCCTTCGGCACTGTGTCCTGGTTCGGGAACATCCGGTCGTAGGAGACGAAGCGGATCTCGTGGCGCCGCGCCATGGCCCGGGTGAGCAGCAGCGCGCCCAACCTGCGCGCCTGGGCCGCCGGAACCGTGCCCTCGAAGAAGAACCACGCATGGGCGCCACGACCCGAGCGCGAACGCTCCACAGCGCACGGGACGCCGACATCCTCGCACACGCCGCAGAGCGCCCCGACGTCCTCCATCCATCCGTCGCCGTCGAAATCGATGGCCAGGAGGCGGCACGTATCGTCCGGAAGCAGCGGGTAGATGCCGACGATGCCGTTTCCGTTCTCGTCGGAATTCGTCAGGTGCGCTCGAACCGCTTCGGCGTCGAACGGAATGAAGTCGCGGTTCTTGCAGGTGCCGCACTTCTGCCGGGGCTTCCCGCAGACGCCCGGACGGTACTCGTTGCGGCAAGCGGGCATGTAGTAGGCGTTGTCGAAGCGCCGCGAGTGGCGCCGGATCGCGTAGACGTCGCGTCGTCCGTCGAACAGCGAGAGAAACAGCGCGATCTTCGCTTCAGGCGGGCTGAAGCGGTCGATGCCGCTGCTTCGTTCCGGCTCGGCCGGCGGTTGGGTTGCGGCGGGGGAGGGGAGCGTGGTGGTGACTGCTTCCCCGGCATGCTCCTGGCGCCGGCGCGGCGTGGGGTTCCGAGCTGAAAACACGTAGCGGCGCTCACCGCTTCCGCTTGCGTGATCGAGACTGCGGATGGTCATTCCACATCGGATGGCGACGTTCATCGCCGCGATGTCGCCATCGGGGACGATGACTAGCACCTCGTCGGCGAGCAGCGTGTCGAAGGCGTATTCAAGGCACCCGCGAGCGGCCTCGGCGGCATAACCGTTGCGGCGTCGATCGGTACGCAGAATAACGCCTGCCTCGAGCACGCGTCGCGAATCGGGATCGCGCCAGCGAAGGCCAAGGAGTCCGACCGGTTCGCCGCAGGGCTTGAGCGAGACCGTCCAGCAGTGCGTCCCGTCCTCGGGAGCATCCTGCTTCCATCGCGCACTCCAGGCTCGACAGTCGGCCGCCTCCGGAACGTCGATGGCTCCGCACCCCCCGCCGGGGTGCAGGCTGGCGGCAGGCGTGTCGCCAGCCGGTGCGCTGCGAATGGAAAGCCGTTCGGTTTCGAAAAGGATCATGCCCGTTTCGCTCCAATCGACGGACCCGACGAAGCCAGGTTTGCGTTAGCAGGCGCCTATTCCGCGTGGGCGCCGCAGTTGCGGCGTTCCTTCGGATGCTCGAAGCCGTCGATGTCGGCGGGAACGCATTGCAGCGGTGGCAAGGGGCTTGCCGCCGACGGAGAACTCGACCGAGACGCCGTCGAGATGGAGCGCGCAGACGCCGATCTCAAAGGTGCCATCGAACACCTGGTCGGGGATCACGTCCCAACGCGCCACGGGACGCGCCGCCATCGCGTGAAAGGTCCAGAACATCGTCGCGGCCGCCATGCAGCGGGCCGCCCGGCAGGAAGAGGTGTTTTTCATGGTTTGTGCCCCGCATGCTCGCACAGCCCGCGCGTCTTGTCAAGCCTGCCGGGGCTGTTCGAAAGTCCTTCGCGGAGACGGGACGGGAGCCGCATTCGGCCATCTCGCCACCGTAATATGGAAGAAAATGCAAGATTAAAATAAGCCATTGCACGGTAATGGCTTGTAGCTGATTTCGGACGCGGGTCCGATGGCGTGCAGGCTTCCCGCCTCGCCGGGAAGCCTGCCGCGGAAAACCCTGTCGCGGAAAACCCTTGCCAAGGAGGCGGATTTTGCGCAAACTGTCTTGAAAAACCCATGAAAATTGCCATCGCCACCGATTACAAAGGTTCCTCCGGCGACCCCGAGGATTCGCTGGAGCGGATCGCGAAAGCCGGATTCACGCACCTGCACTGGTGCCACCAGTGGAACACCGACCACTTCTACACGGACATGGAGATCGCGAAGATCGCCCGCATGCTCCGCAACACGGGGCTGAAGCTCCTGGACATCCACGGATCGGACGGCGGGGCCGGCGGACTGATCTGCTCCTGGTACGCCCCGGACGAGGTCTACCGCCGCCAAGGCGTCGACTTGGCGATGAACCGAATCCGGATGCTCGCCATGCTCCGCGGCGAGGGGACGCTGATGATGCACTTGCCGTTTCTGACCGCCGACGCGACCGAGTCGGGCCGGGCCGCCGCACTTCGCTGCGTCGACGCGCTGCGCCGATCCCTCGACGAGATCCTCCCGGCCAGCCAGGCACTTGGGTTCCCGATCGCGATGGAGAACTTCCCGGGCGACACCTTCGAAATCCTGTCGACGCTCTTCGACGAATACCCGGCGGACGCCCTCGGGCTCTGCTACGACTCCGGCCATGGCAACATCGTCCACAACGGGCGCGCGGCGCGCGGCCTTGAGCACTTGGAGCGGCATCTGGACCGCTTGCAGGCGCTCCACCTCCACGACAACGACGGCTCGGGCGACCAGCACCAGCCGCCCTTCTATGGCAACATCGACTGGAAGCGCCTCGCGGACGACATCCGCAGAAGCGCCTACGCGCGCGTCGTCAGCTTCGAGTTGTCCATGGCGAACACGCCATTCAAGGACGACCCCGACGGGTTCCTCAAGGACGCCTTCGCGCGTTGCTCGAAGGTCGTCTAGTCGGTCACCCCTTCAGGCCCGTCATGGCGATGCCCTCGATGAAGCGCTTCTGCGTGAAGAAGTAGAGGACGATGACCGGTAGCGCGACAAGCGCGCTGGCCGCCATCAGATAGTGCCACTCGGTCCCGCCGTGCTGGCTTTGGAAGAACTGCAAGCCTAGCGCCAGCGTGAAGTCGCTCTGGTCGGTCAGGTAGATCAGCGGCCCGAGGAAGTCGTTCCACGTCGCCAGAAACTGGAAGAGTCCCACCACCATCAGCGCCGGCCGGCACAGCGGCAGCATGATCTGCCAGAAGATCCGGAACTCGCTGCAGCCGTCCACGCGCGCGGCGTCCCCCAGGTCCTTCGGGATCGTCATGAAGAACTGGCGCAACAGGAAGACGTTGAACGCGCTCGCGAAGAACGACCCCACCCAGAGCGGCTGGAGCGTGCCGATCCACCCGAGCCAGCGGTA
>CAYVJM010000074.1:0-9529 GCA_964451695.1 uncultured Lentisphaerales bacterium
GCAGCGAGAAGCAGCAGATCTGGGCGACGCTCGGCGTCGAAGTCCCCGCGGGCGGTCTGCCGGCCGACGTCGGCTGCGTCGTCGAGAACGTCGGCACGCTCATCGCCGTGCAGGAGGCCGTCGTCAAGGGCTGGCCCTCCGATTCGCGCTGCGTGACCGTGACGGGCGAGACGGTCGTCAACCCCGGCAACTTCTACGCGCGGTGCGGAACGGCCTACGCCGACCTCCTCGCCGCCGCGGGCGGCACGCGCGAGAAGCCCAGGAAGCTGATCGCCGGCGGTCCGATGATGGGCTTCGCCGTGGCCAACGCCCAGGTCGTGGTCACGAAGACGACCTCGGGCATCCTCGCCCTCGACGCCGCGCACGCGACGGAGTTCTCGTCGATGGCTTGCATCAGTTGCGGCCGCTGCAACCGCGTCTGCCCGCTTCGGCTGCTGCCTTCCGAGATGTCTTGCGCCATCGAGGCGGACGACATCGACATGGCAATCGACCTGCACGTCTCGGACTGCTACGAATGCGGCTGCTGCAGCTACGTCTGCCCGTCCCACCGCCCGCTGGTGCAGCATTTCAGGCGCGCCAAGGGCGTACTGGCCGTCCGCAACGCCAAGGCGCGCGCGGAGGCCCAGGCCAAGGCCCAGGAGAAGAAATCGTGAGCGACAACACCCCCGCCGTCCCCACCGCCGTGCCCGCCGAGCCCAAGCCCGCGTCGCCGCCTCCGGCCCAGCCGCGCCTCCGCGAAGATCCGGAGGAGATTCTCGTCACCAGCACGTCGCCGCACATCCACGAGGGGTCCAGCGTCCGCGCGATCATGCGCGACGTGATCCTCTCGCTCGTGCCCTGCACGCTGGCCGCGATCGGCTTCTTCGGCTGGCGCGCCGCGCTGCTCATCGCCGTGTGCGTCGCCACCTGCGTCGGAACCGAGTGGCTCTGCCGCCGGCTCATGGGCCGCGAGAATTCGCTCCACGACCTCAGCGCCGTCGTCACGGGCCTCCTGCTCGCGCTCACGCTGCCCGTCGGTCTGCCGATCTGGCAGGCGGTTCTGGGCTGCGTCGTCGCCATCGCCATTGCCAAGCAGCTCTACGGCGGTCTGGGCTACAATCCCTTCAACCCCGCGCTGGTCGGACGCGCCTTCCTGCTCGTCTCCTTCACCGCCACGATGACGGCCTGGACGCCGAGCACCTGGCTCGCAGGCTCCGCGGACCACGCCTTCGCCGCCGCCAAACTCGTGAAGGCCGAGCCCGTCACCTCCGCTTCCACCGGCTACGGCGCCAAGGTCGGGGCAGACGCCACGACGACGGCCACGCCGCTGGGGGTCGTGAAGGAGGGGACGAAGTTCAAGGTGAAGGCTTCGGAGTCGTTCGCCTACACGCCCGACATCCGCCGCCGCCTCTTCCTCGGCAACGTGAACGGCAGTTTGGGCGAGACGTCCGCGCTGGCGATCCTGCTGGGCTTCGCCTACCTGCTCGCGCGGCGCGTCATCACCTGGCACATCACCGTGTCGTACATGAGCGCGATGGCCGTCTTCGCGTTCGGATTGCAGGCGTTCGCCCCGTTCGTCGCGATGCCGGTGGACTTCCATCTGCTCGCCGGCGGCGCGCTCTTCGGCGCCGTGTTCATGGCTACGGACATGGTCACCTCGCCGATCACGCGCTGGGGCCACGTCGTCTTCGGCATCGGCTGCGGCCTGCTCACGATGATCATCCGCGTGGTGCCTTCCGGTGCCTATCCCGAAGGCGTCACCTTCGCCATCCTCATCATGTGCGCGCTCACGCCGCTCATCAATCGCGCCACGCGCTACCAGCGCTGGGGCATCGGCAAGCGCGCCACCGTCAGAAAGGCGGCTCCATGAACGAATCCCTCCGCCTCGTCGTCGTCACCACCACCGTCTGCCTGGTTTCTGCGCTGCTTGTTGCCATTGCGAACGAGATCACGCTCGAACCCATCGCGAAGGCCGCTGAGCGCCAGAAGCTCGAGGCCATTCGCGGCGTTCTGCCCGAAGGCGCTTCGATGCCCGTCTCCAACGCCGTCCAGGTCGCCGGCATGCCCGGTGGCGACACGGTCGTCTACTACGCCTCCGACAAGGGTTGCGCCTTCGAGATGCCCGCGCCCAACGGCTACTCAGGCGAGATCAAGCTCATGCTTGGCTTCACGAACGACGGTCGCTTCTGGAGCTACCGCGTCCTCGCCCACAACGAGACGCCCGGCCTTGGCGCGCACGTCGCCGGCAGCTTCCTCGACAACGTCAAGAACCGCAAGATCGCGGAGACGAAGTGGAAGACGACGAAGGACGGCGGGGACATCGTTCCGATCACCTCGGCCACGATCTCCTCGCGCGCCGTCTGCGACGCGATCGCCCGCGGCGTCGAGGTCTACAACGCCATCCAGCAGCAGAAGCAGGAGGCCCGCTAGCATGAAAGCCCTGACCCTGATCAAGAACGGGATGTTCAACGAGAATCCCACCTTCCGGCTCGTCCTCGGGATGTGCCCCACGCTGGCCACCACGATCTCCATCGAGAACGGACTTGGGATGGGGCTTGCCACGATGTCCGTCCTCGTCGCCTCCAACGCGCTGATCGCCGCGATCCGCAAGCTCATCCCCGGCCAGGTGCGCATTCCCTGCTACATCGTCGTCATCGCCTCGCTGGTGACGATCGTGGAGATGATCATGAAGGCGTTCGTCCCGGCGCTCTATCAGAGCCTGGGCATTTTCATCCCGCTCATCGTGGTGAACTGCATCATCCTCGGACGCGCCGAGGCGTTCGCGGCCAAAAATCCGCTGATTGAGAGCGCGTTCGACGGGCTGGGCATGGGCCTCGGGTTCACGCTCTCCCTGACGCTGGTCTCGATCGTCCGCCAGATCATCGGCGGCGCCGCAGTGCTCGCGATTCTGCCAGCCGGCGGATTCATCGTGCTGGGCTGCCTGCTCGCGCTCATCAACGCGCTGACGCGCTACCGCGCGCTGCGCAAAGGCGAGCCCGAGCCCGGCCCGTTGCGTCTCGACTGCCGCCATTGCGTCGTCGGCTGCGGCCGCGAAGCGCTGGAGCGGTAGGGGAACGCGGCGTCTCCGCCGCGTGAGAGGGGGCAGGGGTCAGGGACCTACTTTGTCGCGAGCTTTGTCGACCCATCGTCCTCCTCCTCCTCCTCCTCTTCCTCCTAATCGTAATCCTAATCGTAATCCTAATCGTAATCCTAATCGTAATCGTCATCGATCGTTTGTTTCTGCGGCTGTGCGCCGATATCGGCGGGTCGCTCATCGAAACGAGATGAGACGAAACGAGAGCTGGCCATGAAGCCCGTGGGTGGAATACGATTACGACTACGATTGGGATTACGATTACGAGTACAAATCTGATTCCGAGTTGGAAACGCGCGGTGCCTCGCTTCCCTGTAGCCGGCCTCGGTGAGGCCGGAGCGCGCACCGGGATGCGAAGCCGACTCTTCAACAGCGGCTAGCCGGAACGGCGTCGCCCCACCTTGGGGAACGCTTCGCGGGGCCTGGGGTAGGGCGCAGCCGTCCCGGCAAGCCGCATCGACGGGCGGGCACACTACGAACAAGGTGCGCCCTGCGGGTGCAGGGATAGGGTCACACAGAGCCACAGAGGCCACAGAGCGGATCCGACCACGCCGAAACAGGGATATTGTCTTGATCCACCGATTACGCAGATTATGAGATTCCTTCCTCTTTTGTTATTCTCTTGCCATGCCACTCATATTCGTCCACTATCTCCACTGGCGCGGCAATAGCCAGGAACGGCTCGATCACGTTCGCGCAATGAATCAGATAAAACGGAAACTGATACGCCTTGCTGCTCTTTGTTTCGGCGTGTGCGGAATATCCATCATTGGCTCTCGCCTCCTTATCTGTGCATCTGCTGAAGGGCGTACTTTCTCCGATATGTCGCTGATTCCTTACAGACGGGTCGGTGTTGTTCTCGGGTGTTCGCGGCATCTCTCAGACGGTCGACAGAATCTATTCTTCTCCTATCGTGTTTCCGCCGCCGCACAACTGTTCAAGGCAGGCAAGATTGACTATGTCATTGTCAGTGGAGACAATCATGTGGCCGGCTACGATGAGCCCACAGACATGAAACAAGCCCTCGTCAGCGCCGGTATACCTTCGCGGAAAGTCTATTGTGATTACGCCGGCTTCAGGACGTTGGATTCTGTTGTGCGAAGCAGGGATGTGTTCGATCAGACGAACATCACGTTCGTATCCCAGGAGTTTCACAACCAGCGGGCCATATTCATTGCCCGGCACGAAGGTATCGATGCCGTCGGTTTCAATGCCCGGGAGGTAGATTCCTACAACAGCTTTCGTACCCGGCTTAGGGAACAGTTCGCGAGGGTGAAGACGGTACTGGATGTGTACCTGCTCCGAGCACGGCCGAAGTTCGGCGGACCCAAGATTAGCGTCGGAGAGAATGGCCAACCATGACTTTGCCGAAGTCAACAGATCCCAGCTGAATCAAGCCTTCATCATCAACTCGTCACCTACTTTTCTCGGTTACGACTACATTGGAAGCGATGCGAGCTATCACTACTTTGTCTCCAAATGAAACTCGCACCACGCCTCGCACTAGATGGCCGAGAAGTACGTCTTTGACGGAAAGTCCATCCGCAGGGTCGCACCGTCCACCTTCTTCGGGAAGACGAAGCCGGAATGGAAGAGAACGGACGGCGAACCCCAGGGTGGCGGGTATTCGCAGCCCCCTGCGCCATCGCCGAAACCCACACCCTGAGCGTTCAGGCATCCCGATAGCGACAGCGGACCGATTACGACAAAGCGGAAGCTTGCAGAACCGACCGCAATGATGGTATCCTCGCCTTTGCTAGTCAGCGATAGCGCGTGGAGGATATCCCATGGTGCCCCAGTGGATCATCGAACGGAAGCGGGACGGCGGCGCCGTCCCCGAGGCCGATTTGCGGGCGTTTGTCGCCGCCTATGCGGCGGGTGACATCCCCGACTATCAGATGGCGGCCTTCGCCATGGCCGTCTATTTCCAGGGCATGTCCTTCGCGGAGACGTCCGTGCTCACGGACGCCATGATGCGCTCCGGCGACGTCCTCGACTGGAGCGGCCTCGATCGCCCGACCGTCGACAAGCATTCGACCGGCGGCGTCGGCGACAAGATCTCCATTCCGCTCGCGCCCCTCGTCGCCGCGGCCGGCGCCGCCGTGCCGATGATCTCGGGGCGCGGTCTGGGGATCACCGGCGGCACCCTCGACAAGCTCGAATCCATCCCCGGCTACGACACCCAGCTCGCCAACGACGCCTTCCGGCGCGTCCTGGAGACCGTGGGCTGCTCGATCATCGGCCAGACCGCACGCCTCGCCCCTGCGGACAAGAAGCTCTATGCGTTGCGGGACGTGACGGGCACGGTGCCCTCGATTCCGCTCATCTCGGCCAGCATCATGTCCAAGAAGCTGGCGGAGGGTTCGGACGGGCTTGTGCTGGACGTCAAGTGCGGCGCCGGTGCTTTCATGAAGCGGCGCGAGGACGCGCAGGTTCTCGCCGAAACGCTTGTCGCGATCGGTCGTGGCGCCGGGCGGCGCGTCTCCGCGCTGATCACGGCGATGGACCAGCCCCTCGGCCGCGCCGCGGGCAACGCCCTGGAAATCGCCGAATCGGTCGCCGTGCTCAAGGGCGACGGGCCTCCCGACGTCGTCGCGCTCACCGTCGCGCTGGGCGGGGAGATGCTCGTGGCGGCGGGGCTCTGCGCCGATCGCGGGGAGGGAATGCGCGTCATCCAGCGCAAGCTTGACTCCGGCGAGGGGCTCGAGGTCTTCGCGAAGATGGTCGCCGCGCACGGCGGCGACGCACGCATCGTCGAGGAGCCGGGGCGGATGCGGGCCGCGGGCGCCATTCTGGACGCACCGGCCGAGCGCGCGGGCCATGTCGTCGGGGTCGACGCAGACGCAATCGGGCGCATCGTGCTCCTGCTGGGCGGGGGACGGCGCCAGAGCGCGGACGCGATCGACCACGCCGTGGGCGTGGACGCGCTGGTCAAGGTCGGCGATCACGTCGCGGCCGGCCATCCGCTCATGCGGATCCACGCCCGAAGCCTCGACGAGGCCCGTGGCGTGCTGGAGGCGGCGCGCGCCGCCGTGACCATCGCGGACGCGGCATCGCCGCCTGCGCCGCTCATTTTGGACGATCTTCACGGCTCATGGAAGGGCGAAGCATGAACACGATCAATTACGACAAGCTGGCCGAGGCCGCGCGCCACGTGGCGCTCAACTCCTACTGCCCGTATTCGCGCTACCGCGTCGGCGCGGCTTTGCTCGCCGACAACGGGCTTGTCTACACGGGCTGCAATGTCGAAAACGCCTCGTATGGTCTGACGATCTGCGCCGAGCGCGCGACGATCATGAACGCCGTCGCGGACGGCGTTCGGGGCTTCCGGGCTCTCGTCGTCGCGGCCGGCACGCAGGAGCGCCCGGGAATGCCCTGCGGTGCGTGTCGCCAGGTGCTCGCGGAGTTCTGCGCGTCCGACATGCCCGTGCTCTGCGTGACGCTCGACGGCAGTGGCAGCGTCCAGACGACGCTAGGCGAACTGCTGCCCCACGGTTTCTCCAAACTGGACGTCGAGGGCTGAGACGATGGGAAAGTCCGACGATGTCCCGACGACGCCCGCGATCCGGGCGCTCAAGGCGGCCGGGGTCGCCTTCACTGCGCATCAGCACGCCTACGAGCCGCACGGCGGCACGGCGCTGTGCGCCCAGCAGATGGGGATTCCCGAACACCACGTCATCAAGACGATCGTGCTCAAGACTTCCGAGGGGAAGCCGCTGGTCATGCTCATGCACGGCGATGCCGAGATTTCGTTGAACAAGCTGGCGCGGCTCCTCGGCGTGAAGCGCATCGAGACCTGCACCATCGAGGAGGCGGAGCGTACGAGCGGTTACTTCGTGGGGGGCACGAGCCCTTTCGGGTTCCGCAAGCGCGTGCCCGTGTATGCGGAGTCCTCGATCTTCGACCTTGAGTGGATCGTGATCAACGGCGGCGCCCGCGGCCTCTTCGTCAAGATCGCCCCGGAGATCCTCCGCACCGTGGTTGGCGCGCAGCCCGTCGAGGCGAAGCAGTAGCGACTCTACGCCTCCGCGATGTCCGTGCGCGCGGCTTTCCAACCGCCCCGGCCCTTGCGCAGCCGGAAGGAGGCGATTCGATTTCCAGGAACCGTGCCGAGGGACAACGGCGCTCCGAGCCAGTCGAGGACCGCCTTCGCGGCACGTCCCGAAGTTTCGCGCACGCGCACGACGAGTCCGTCGCCGTCGAACGCCGGCATCAGGGCGAGAAGCTGCAGCGAGGCCGGACGGAGCGAGGCAAACGAGCCGCTCCGGGGCAGGACGCCCGCCGAGACGCGCGAGATGAAGGCCACGGGCGGCTGCTCCAGTTCCGAGGCCAGGCGATCGAGGCCGGGGCCTCCTCCGGTGAGCAGGAACTGGAACTTGAGTTCGCCGCAGTCGACGGCGGGATCGAAGTCGAACCCGGACCGGGGCGTGGCGTGTGGCGAGTAGGCGTACTTGCTGGCCCGCGCGACGGTGGCGCGCAGGGCGCCGTTCGCCGTCTGCTCGAAATCGTAGAGCGCGTCGCTGGCGAAGCCCAGGACCGGCTTGCCGCCGCGCCCGAGCACGCGCACCCAGCGTCCGCCGGGCGCTTCGCCGCAGGGTTTGCGCAGAACGGTCGCCCCCGGGACGTCGAATTCGGCGGCGTGGCCGCCGACGGGCATGACGAGCTTGAGGCGCGCGGCGGTCTCGTTCCAGAGGACGCGCGCCTTGGCGCGCAAGGCGTCTTCGCCTCGCCGCACTTCGAGGCGCAGGTCGATGCGCGAGCGGGCGCCTGCGAGACGGACATCGAGGGCGGCCACCTCGCTGCCGGATTCCGCCACGCGTACCTGGGCGACCTTCCAGGTCTCGAGGATGTCGCCAAGACCGGCCGCCTCGACCGTCTCCGGACCGCCCCAGGAGCCGTGTGGATCCTTCACGACGATTGCCGAGAGGCCGTCGGGCCCGAACATCGGCTTGCCGTCGCGGAGGATCTGCACGCCGGCGGCGCCGGCGATGGCCTTCACCATGAAGCGCGCGTTGGCGATCGTATCGACGCCGTTGGAGGAGACCTCGGCGGGAACGTCGGGGCTGACGCCGCCGTCGACCCAGCCGTAGCGGTAGACCGCCCAGCCCATCGGGGGGATTTCGACGGGAACGGTGACGCGCTGACGCCACGGGTTCTCCCACGCGAGGAGGCATTCGGTCGCGATCCGCTGGAAGGGCACGAGGCGGCCGTTGGGGCCGCGGACTTCGGTGGGCAGGACGCCGTTGGGCATTCGGGACTTCGGGATCGGGCGGTAGTCCATGTTCGCCTCGAACTCGACGTGGCCGCGGTATGTCCAGGGGTGTGGATTCCAGAGCACGAACGGCACGGCCTCCGGGCGGTCCCCGGTTGGCTTGGGCACCGTGGTGTCGACGGCGGCGGAGAGCGCCTCCATCGCGGCGGTCTCGATGAGCGTCGTCTGGTGGAGCGCGCCGCCGACCCAGGCGATCTGCTCGTCGACGGCGCGTTCGATACTCGTGCCGGGGAGGATGTCGTGGAACGTGTTGAAGAGCACGGTCTCCCAGGGCGCACGCGGGTCGAGTTCGTCGCAGGGGTTGAGGCCGAGGCCAGCGCGGACGACGGCGTCGGTGCGTTCCGCGGCGAGCAGGGCGCTTTCGGTCTTGCGGTAGAGAAATTTGAACTTCGCCACGGACGAGTAGCAGCCGCGGAGGCAGAAGTTGAGTTCGCCTTTGACGACGGGGAGGAAGTCGGGACCGTGGCGGCGCGTCTCGCGGCGCAGGGCGTCGAGGAGCTTGTGGAGGCCGGAGTAGACGACCGTCACTTCGGGGTGGGCGTCGGTCCAGGCGCGGATGTCCAGCAACTGGCGGCGGGTGGGACCTCCGCCGTGGTCGCCGAGACCGATGAACACGCCGACATTCTGGAGGTCGTGATGGGCGGCGGATTCGAGGATGGCGTCGAGGCGACGGCAGACTTCGTCGCGATCGGTGCCGTACCAGCCAGTTTCGGGGCGGTACGAGAGGATGCGGGACCCGCCGGGACCCTCCCACCAAAAGGCGGGCTTGGCGATGGGGAAGTTCCCCGGGAACGGGCGGGTGAACGCGAAACCGGTCATGCCGGCCGCGGCCATGACCTCGGGGAGGCCGGCGGCGTGGCCGAAGGAGTCGGCGGCCCAGGCGATGCGCGGGCGCTTGCCGAAACGGTCGGCGAAATAGGAGAGACCGTGGAGGTAGTGGCGCGCGAACGTCTCGGTGGCCGGCAGGTTCGTGTCCGGCTGGACTTCGGTGCCGCCGACGACCTCCCAGCGGCCGGCGCGAACAGCGTCGGCGATGCGTGCGAACGTCGCCGGATCGTGCTTCTCGATGTGGCGGTAGATCGAAGCCTCGCCCCGGGAGAACGTGAGTTCCGGAAATTCGTCCATCAGGTCGAGGATCGTGCGGCAGGTACGGATGCCCTCGTTGAGTCCCTCCTGGAAGTTCC
>CAYVJM010000075.1:0-9414 GCA_964451695.1 uncultured Lentisphaerales bacterium
GGTCGGGGCGGCTCGACGAACTTCAAACCCGGCACAGCCATCGACCCGTTCATCGGCCCGTTCCTCGGCCCCGTCGAGCCGGTCTTCCTGGAAGCCGGACGGCTCGTTAGGCGGTCGGCGTGAAGATGGATCATACACCGGCGCATCCCTCAGCCGGAGGCGACGATGGTGCGTCACGCAAGCCGTTCGTGAACTTGCGCCGCTTCGCCACGCTGTCCCGGCATTCTCTCTTCACCCCTGGGGGAATGAAGGCTAAAGCCCCGTAGAGCAAGCCTGGCACAATCAGCAAGTCATCCAGTTGCCCGAGAATCGGAATGCCGTCGGGAATCAGATCAATGGGCGACACGAGATAGGCAATGGCCGCGGCGATGAGCCACCGTGATGCCCGGGGCGTCTTGGGATGGGCCAGAAGCGCCCGGTAGTACGACAGCTCCCTTCTGGCCTTCTCAATCATGCGATTCATGCGTTACCCCTCGCCAGTCATGCGACAGGCTTGGTGCCCAGGATCATCGCTTCCACGTCCGCCTTGGCAGCCTCCATCGCCGCCTTGGCCTCCGTTTTCAACTTGGCGATCTCGGCGCGACGGGCGGCAATTCGCTCGACGATCTGGCGTTGGACAGACGCGGACGGCATTGGGAATTGAAGGCTACGCAGTTCCTCGCTGTTCACGTTGGCCTGTCCGATGATCTGACGGCTGAGAGCGTCAATCTGCTGTCGGCCAATGGGGCAGTTCAGCGCATACGCGACGAAGTCTGGATCAGCGCGGGAGGTATCCGTCCGAACCCGAATCAGGTAGGATGCGAAGACGTACTTGCCTTGAGCATGAAAGACGGCGCACTTGCCGACGAGTTCCTTGCTGTTGGTACGGTTGAAAAGGATGTCTCCGTCCATGAGTGTCAGTCTGGCCGTGTCTGCGGCGCTCAAGCGAAGATGCTTCAGGTTGCGGAGGTCGAGTTCGCCGTTCACAAGGTTGTTCATCCGAATTACCGGCGTGCCGTCACCAGTCGCGTTTGCCTTCTCGCTCGTGCCGTACTGGATCATCACCGCGACTGCCCCGACCGACGCCAAGGGATACTTGCTGCGCGATAGGTCCATTCCTGCCTGGGCCTGCTGGTTGTAGCTCACGCTCCAGCGCAGGAGGTAGCGCCAGCGAACCGAGAAACCCTTGGGCAGCGTGGTCAGCGCGGGGGCCTTCAACCCCAGGTCTGTCAGGAAGCGGGCCTCGATGTCGCGTTCGAGTTGAGCGATCTTCTCGGCGGTCGCCGCCGCGTCCTTCCGCGCCGCATCCCAAGCCGCCACGATTTTCCGCTGAACCGGCAGCGGCGGGAGAGGAACCTCCAGGTTGCACAGCAGGTCAAAAGTCAGGTTCTGTCGAACCGAGCCTGCCGTCTGCGCCCGCAATGTCGGATTGAACCATGACGACCGCATCACCAATTCCAGATAGTGCGGATCACATTGGGCGGGATCGACCTTGAACACGACGTAGGCTGGACTGACATAGTTTTCGCCAAGATGGGCTGGGACGAGACCGATTGACCCGATGTTCACGCGGTAAGGGTTATAAAAGAAGTCATCAGCCAAAACTCGCTGATAGGGCTGATTGATCTTCTTTCCGAGCGTATCGTAGGCGTGGAAAACGCCGTGCTCGTTGCTTACGCCCAAGATGCGAAACGTCTCGTCTGGTTGCTCATAGGGCCTAATCCTCTCGGAGCGTTCTGTGACGAACTCGCCCAACGGAACAAAGGGAAATTCGCTCAACAGGTGAGTCGAGAAGTTCTTCACGTCCCAGCGGGTCAATTGGCTGAACCAGACGACAAACGCCCTGGGGGACATCGTGGCAACCGCTGTCATGCCTTGTCTCCCGCCAGAGCAAACGCCTCGGGTTCCTTGCGGAACCGCCGGTACAGTTCGATGCAGGTGTCCTCGGGCTTAGCCCCGGCGGGCAGGCTGGAGTTGGGAAAGAGTTCGTTGACATCCGCCTCGCCCGTCGCGGTGATGCCGACCTTCTCTGCCTCGTAAAGGAAGACGGGGTAGTCAAACCGCTCCTTGAGCAAGGCTCGGGCCTCGCGGGCCTTGGCCTCCTCCATGCGCTTGAGGTAGTCGGCCAGTTCCCGTTGTGCGGACTTGCGCTTGTCGGCGTCCTTCGCCGCCTTGGCGGCATCGGTCTCGGCTTCCAGGCGCTTGGTCTCGGCGGCGATCTCCGTGGCATACTTGGCTGCGATCTCGGCCTTGGCCTTCTCGCGCTTGGCGGCGAAGTCGGCGGCCTCCTTCTCGGTGAACCGATGCAGGAAGAGGAGCGACGCCTTCACCGACGCGCCGGAGGAGTAGAACGTCTCCTGGGGCAGGCTGACCACGGCCAGGATGCGGGCGCGGTCCTCGCAGAACTCGCGAACGTAGGCCAGGGATGGGTTGTTGAAGACGCCCTCAGGGAGGACGATCCCCATGCGCCCACCAGGCTTGAGCAGCGTCAGGCAGCGTTCGATGAATAGGATCTCGGTCTTGACCTTTCCGAGCTTGCCGCCGGTGCGGGAGGGCAGATCGAAGAGCGAGGCGATGGCCTTGCCCTTGGCGGCCTGGACGCGGGCCTGTGCTTCCTTGTAGAGGTCGCCATAGGCGTCGGCATAGCGCCGGAACGCCTCGTCGCTCACGGTCACGTCGCCGTCGGTGATGTGGTCGGATGGCTCGACGTTCGCGCCGAAGGGCGGATTGGTCAGGATCAGGTCGAAGCGGCTCTCGAAGATGCCGTTGACGTTGATGAATCCGTTGTGGTGGTGGACGCCGCCGTGACCGTCGCCGTGCATGATCATGTTCATCTTGCTGGTGCGGGCCATCCGGTCGTTGGCGTCGGTGCCGTAGATGCAGCGGTTGGCCAGCTTCCAGAGGCGGGAATCCCGCTTGCGCTGGTCGATGGTCGCCTGCAACTCGTCGTACTTCTCGCGCAGCAGGTCGGCGCGCTTGGCGTCGGTGAGCTTCTTCTTCTCCAGTTCGGCCGCATAGGCCCGGTACTCGCGGTCCACGTCGGACAGAATCTGCTCGCGCACCAGTTCAAAGAAGCGGATCAGGAAGCCGCCGGAGCCGCTGGCCGGATCGCAGACGGCGTCGCCCTCCTGTGGGTCGAGCATCCGCACCATGAACTCGACGATGGTGCGTGGCGTGAAGAACTGGCCGATCTCGCCCCGGAAGGTGCGGCCAAGGAACCGTTCGAAGGCGATACCCTTCACGTCCTCGCTGGTGTCGGAGAGGTTGTAGCGCTCCAGGAGGCGGACAATCTCGCGCCCGGTGGCACCCTTGATGTTGAGCTGCTCGTGCTCGTCGAAGATATAGTCGTCCCGGTAGGCGTCCTTGGTCTGCCGGAAAAGCAGTTGCAAGGGGCTATCGCCAAACTGGGTGTCGAGCCAGTCGGCGGTAAAAAGGTTTTGCCGCTGGCGCTTGCGCTTCATCTCCCGCTCGACCCACACCTTGACGAACAGCACCTTGGCAATCTCGTCGAAGGCGGCGGCGGGGTCCAGGTGCTCGCGGTTGCGCAGGACGTTGTGGCACTGGTGTAGGAGGTCGGCGAACTCGTCCTCCTTGAACGTGCGCAGCTTCTCGATCAACGCCCGGATGTCCTTGTCGCTGGCGTCGGCGTGCGGGATGTTCTCGATCTCCTCGCAGTGGCCGGGCATCCGTTCCTTGCGGGTGCGCCAGTAGCGGGTCTCGCGGTTGTTGTGGGTGACGAAGAACGGGGCGTTGCAGTAGAGCGCATAGGCTTCGCCCTGGGCGTAGTCGGCGGCCTTGATGGTGATGTTGTCGGACTTGCACTCCACCACGATCAGCGGGGCCTTGGCGTCGGCCTTGTCCTGGAAGGTGCGCCAAAGCACCACGTCGGCGCGGGCCCGGGCCGAGCCCCGCCCGGCGACGTGCAGTTCCTCGTCCATCTGGTCGAGACCGAAGCCGTACTCGTTGTGAAGGGTGACGACGTAGGCCTGCCGGACACGCTCCTCGGGCGTCTCCGCAAGCCACTTCTGACGGATATGGGAGAAGATGCGACCTTTGTCGTCGGTCTTGACGGCCAGCGGCGTGCGTGCGGGTTCGGTGTCTTTGTCGGGCGCGGCGGGTGAGCCGCCACGGCTTGTGTCGCGTTTCTTAGCCACGGGCAGTCCTTCCATCGGTGTCGGGGTTCGGGGCGGTTAGGCCGGTCTCGATCAGCGCCTCCACCCAGTCCTGAATGCTTACATCCTCTTCAGCCGCGCGCACTCGCAGGCGCTTGTGAGTCTCGGGCTTGAGGCGGATGTGAATCAGCCGGGCGTCTTCCTGCGAGTTCTGTTGCTTGCGGTTTGCCATCATGCCGTTCTCCTGAACATAGCGCAGATAGTATAGTAGCCTCGCTAAGGGCGGGCGTCAAGGGGCGAGCAACTTTTTTTTGCCAAACGTCCGCCACTTTGGTTCTATGTATCTCGTACAGGGTTTGAGCAAATCGCCGACACTTTGACGAGTGGTCGCGTATGTAACCCGTAGAGACGGAACGTGGTGCGACCGGAGGGCAGCAACCGAAAAGTTGTCCCGATACCCCCACCTGATCGCACATATAGTAACCGTTTTCGACTATCCAATACTGCCGTTCGTGGCCACCTCCGATAGCCTGGAAAGTCTTTACCTAAATCCGCCTCCCGGCGAACAGGCTCATCGGGATCATATTCAGGCTCACGGGCTCATGCACGGGCTCACGGCAATATCATGTACAAGCTCATGGCCGCCCGCTCAGTAACTCCATGAATTTGTCAAACCGGCCACCGCACCGTGCACGCGCCTGTTCCGCCACGTCGAACGGTATACGCATCTGGAATCGCTTCTGTTGGCCATGACCGTGGTAGTCGGACTCCACAAGGATTCGCACCCTCAAAAGTTCAGGCAGGACATCTGATTCAAAGGTACGCCACATCGATCCCAGTCGCGTCTTCAAGACATTCTCGTTCACAGCCGTCGCTCTTTGAAATGCACGCACGGCACGGAACGTCAGGTTGATCTCCTCGCTTTCAGTAACGGCCTCAACCGTCAGGTTTACGGTTTGAGGGTCTGTAGTGCGACGGAATCCCATCTGGGACATATGGATCGCGATCTCTGCCGGCGAGAACAACTCTCGCGTTTCTTGACCGTGGTCAGGCTTTATAACAAGCTTTGTCGGCAAGGCAGTATCGACCATCTCCGTCGAGTAGCGACTGGGAGTGCTGCGTTTCACGACCAACTGCGCCATTTCGCACCGCTCGAATACAACGTCAGAGATTTCAGTCTCCGAGAAGTCCATCCCCTCGAACGTGCACTGAACGAAACGAACATTCTGCAGCTTTCGGTCACGGGCCGCATCGCCAGTCACCAGCAAGTAACGCAGCACCCTTTGTTTGTCGGTCGGCGTGACACCCAACAGCATCAGAGCCAGCCGCCCTACGTTCTCGCGCAGGTATGAAGCTCTCGATCCCGCCTCTGCAATCGTGGAAAGACAAGTGGACCATTCCGGAGGAATCCCGAATACCTCGGCTTTTGCCACCGCAACGCGAACGCTCAAATTGGGCAACTGTCCAACTTCCAAGAGGCTTCTAAGCGTCGACGGCTTGTCTTTGACTCCGGCGAGAGCAAGGCCAACAAGCTGCCCAAGATAGAAGCTGCGGAAGTCCTCATGATCGAAACGCCACATCAAACTCCCACCAACAGGCCGCAAGAACGGATGCTGAGGAATTCGCTCAATGACCTGTCGCACAATGTCGGAGGGCTTCTTCAACTCCTCTTGGGCAACGATTTCCGCTGTCAACAGCAAGGTCTCTTTGGCCAAGGCATCCACACCGTTGACCCACATCTCGTCGGCGATTCGCATGAGCAGCGCGTTATGCTCATCAACGCTCAGCAACGGAGAGGCTGGAGATTCACGACCCAACCACTTCCGGTTTGCTTCACGAGTTAGCAGAGCTGTCACGAATTGCTCAAAATACTGCTCTCCCTTCGCCTGTTTCAGAAATTCGACAAAGGCATTCTGGTCATCCACCTGAACGTATTCCTCAAGGAATCGTCGTGCCAGCACCGCTCGGGTTAGCATCGGGTGGTCGGCGCCCATAGCCCCAGCAACGGTCTCGTAGACTCTCTCCGTCTCCACCGTCTTCAGGGGGAGATGCCCACCGAAAGCCACAAACTGCGGCCTCCCCCATCGCCGAATGTGAACTTCTGAGAAGGATACGTCGGTGCCGCGCAGGCACTCGCGGAGTCTCGCCTGCGCATCCATGCTACTATAGTGATAATAGGCCGTTCTGGCCGAACAAATCAACCGTCCCGACGATGCCAGTTGGCCGACCAGCGTCCCAAGCGATGACACACCGCCGGCTTGCGTTTCCACGAACATCTCTTCAAAACCGTCCAAAGCTAACACAATTAGGTCTAGCTTCACCAGCTCAAGGACGCTCTCGATGTAGTAAAACGGGAATCGCAGTCGGTTGGTTAGCGTGCCGACGATTATATCGTCCAGGCGGATCAAAGCCTGTCCCCCGAGACTGATCGGCAGAATCAGGCGCGCCGGTTCCCTTGCAAGAATGCGTTGCGCTTGACTCCGAGCAAGGGACTCCAGCAAGGACGTCTTTCCTTCGCCAGCGTCAGCTGTCAGGTAGACAACATGCGTCACGCCAGCCTGCTTATCCTCGAGTACTGTTCTGAGCGTATCCAAGGCGTTTGTCACTCTCTGAGGCGTGTCAGTTGGATTACGTTCGATGGTATCCGTGAAGTCTGCTTCCACAGGAATTAGCCGCTCATCGGCAGGTATGTATTCGAGGATGCGTTGCGCCAGCGTGTCGAGTCGTGCCAACCGGCGTGCGATCCATTGACCGGGCGTGGATTCAACGCCATTGTCTCGACACACCAGATCTCCGCTTCGGTTGAGAAATGTAATAGAGCATATTTCGCCCCGGATCACTGCGGTCAACTCACCTTTGACGTCATCAACATCACAAGGCTGATCGGCAAAGCACTGCACAATATGAACGAACGTGTTTCTGTCCATGATGTCTCCTCATTCGAGAGTGGTCTTCAGGTAATTTCCTTGACGGACGAGCGGCGCGTAGTGCTCTCGCTCGCCACCATCTTGCGTGTGCACGTGTACAAGAGCATTCAGGTCGGGAAGCGCCTGGATGATGGCGGGCCACAGGTCATCGTCACTGCTTACCAAAACCGCAGATCCACCGCCCCGCGCGACATGCAAGAGATCAGTTGCCAGCAAGACATCCACCAGTTTCTGCTCGTCGCGCAAAACGCAGCCTGTGATGTCAGGGTGGTGATCGGACTTCTGACACTGACCAGTCCGGAAGAACTCCGCCAGATCGGCCAAGAAGCAAGGTTGTATGGCACATCGCCTGTGGTTGGGGAACTTGGTTCGAAATCCTACAGTTGAGACCGGACGCGTGCGACATGTGTAGGTGAGCGGCGTAACAGACCTGTCACCTGCCTGTGATAATAGTGTCTTGGCTAGTTCCGCTCGAAAAAGCACTTTATCAGTTGACGCAAATCCAGTTGGGCAGCGAGGCACATGGGACGTGAAGTAACGTGAACGGACGAGGTCTTGCGCTTTGCGGGTTAGGCGTAGCCCGTCGTACCATCCGCCATAGAGTCGGGCTGTCACACGGCGGGGCATGGCTCGGCCCAATTTTCTCGCGGCGGCGTCGAGAACACAATGAAGGATATGGTCGACTCCTTTCTGTCGCGTCAGGTGGTGGATGTTGTCGAAGTCCACTAGGATTTGAAGGGTTATCGCACCTGCCATTGTCCCCGCAGGCCCAGCAGCAGTACCTTCGTGTGCACACATCAGATCACCCCCTTTATGCTGTGGACGTAGTACCCGTCCGGCCCGGTCACAATCTGGCCGCAGTCGCGCAGCTGCTGGAGATCGCGCTTGATGGTCGAGGCGTTCCTTTCCCGCCGGAAGTGGGCGATGACGTCCTTCTGATGCAGCCTAACGCCCTTGTCGATCTGCTCCAGAATCCACTTCTTCCGGTCGTTCAGAATGGGACCGCCGGTCTTCCTGGGGGCCTTTTGTACCACTGCGGGATCAGCCTTCGGCGGGGCCGGTTCACTGGCCAGCCGGACGTCCATCCACTCGGTGAAGTGGTATCCGCCCCTGCTGGCGATGATGTCATACCGGCCACATGCGAGGCCCCGGCCTTCTGCCAGGCGCTCGCTGGCGTTGTCGCAGAAGGTCTTGATCGGGCGGCCGACGGGGTTGCTCGCATCCCGGTCCAGTTCCCGCATCAGCTTGCCGCCGTTGACACGCACGTAGCCGCCGCCCTCTTTCGCACTAAGCCGGATCAGAATCTTGCGCATGTCCGGCTGGTAGGTCGCCCGCCAGACCTCGATGCCGCAGATCGTCACGGAGTCTTCCCCGATGACCATCTCCCGCCGGCCGTCCTTGAATGGCTTAAGTCTCGGTGTTCCGGATTTGGCCCGCGCGCCAGAACCACCCAGGGCGCCTTTGGCCAGCGCCTCCTGGACGGCCCGGTCGAGCTTGTTCTTGCTGAAGGGCTTCTTGACGTAGTCCACCGCGCCGTTCTTCATGACGGCCACCGCGAGGTCCGGGCTGTCGTTGCCGCGTCCGGTCATGACGATGACCGGCACGGTTTCCATGCCCGGAGTCTCGCGTATCTGGGCCAGCAGGTTGATGCCGTTCTGCACGCGGCTCAACTTGCCCGGCTTCACCGGGATCTCCAGGTCGAGAAGGATATAGGCATACCTGTCGGCGCCAAGCAGCCTTCGGGCCGCATCCTGGTCGCCGACAGCATCGCATTCGTGGTCGAGGGATTCCAGGATGTCCTCCACCTCACGGATAATGGCCGTGTCGTCGTCGATCACCAGTGCGCGCGGCTTCATTCTTCGCTCTCCTCCTGCTCGACCGGCAACGTGATCGTCACCACGGTGCCGCGGGCTTCCTCGCTCTCGATGGCGAGTCCGCCGCCGTGGGCCTGGGCATAGCGGTGGGCGGTCGGGAGGCCGAACCCGGTGCCGCCCCGGTTCTTCTTCGTGCTTGTGCCCGGCCTGAACTGCCGGATGTCCGCCAGATCGTCGGGCGCGATCCCCGCCCCGTTGTCGGCGACGACGATCTCGACCCGGTCGCCCGGGACGGGACGGGCGCGGACCGTGATTTGCGGCCGGCCTGGATTGCCCTCGAACGACTCGAAGGCGTTCTTCAGGACGTGGGCCACGGTCGAGACGATCTGGTGCCTCGCCACTTCAGTTGTGACGCTCTCCGGCGCCTCCACGGTCAGCGCGATGGCGTCCACGTCGACTCCCCGGGACTTCAGGTTGTCCAGAACCACGGCCCGGGCCTCGTGGACGACATCGGCGATCCTCTCCCTCCGCCGCTCGGCGGGGGTTGCCCGGGAATAGTCGCGCATGTCGTCCACGAACCGC
>CAYVJM010000076.1:0-9393 GCA_964451695.1 uncultured Lentisphaerales bacterium
GATGTCGAGGGCCATCCAGCCGGCGGGAATGTCGTTGCCCACCACCTGGGTGTTCGCGGCGGCGTCGAACTTGTCCGCGGCGACGTTGTCCACGGGCAGCAGGAACTTCACGCTGCGCGCCTGGGCGTCCGCGATCATCTTGCGGGCGTAGTCGAGCTGGTCGAGTTCGCAGAGCGAGTTGCCGACGTCGTGCCCCTGAGCCTTGAGGAAGGTGTAGGCCATGCCGCCGCCGATGATGAGCGTGTCGACCTTGGTGAGCAGGTTCTGCACGACGGCCAGCTTGTCGGAGACCTTCGCGCCGCCGAGGATGGCGACGAACGGGCGGGCGGGGCTTTCGACGGCGGAGCCGAGGTATTCCAGTTCCTTCTCCATCAGGAAGCCCGCCACGCAGGCGCCGCCCTTGGCCTTGATGTATTTGCAGATCGAGGCGGTGGAGGCGTGGTCGCGGTGCGCGGTGCCGAAGGCGTCGTTGACGTAAAGGTCGCCGTAGGAGGCGAGCTTCTCGGCCATGACGGCCTTGGCGGCCTTCAGCGCCGCCTTGCGGGCCTTGAAGTCCTCCTCGGACTCGCCGTCCTTCTGCTTCGCCTTGGCCTGCTCTTCTTTGTGGTAGCGGGTGTTTTCGAGCATGAGCACGTCGCCCGGCTTGAGCGCGGCGACGGCCGACTCGGCCTTCATGCAGTCGGGGGCGAAGGCCACGGGGCGTCCGAGCAGCTTGGCGAGGAGGTCGGCGACGGGCTTGAGGGTCGTGTCGCCGGTGATGCCCTTCTCGTCGGGGCGGCCGAGGTGGGACATGAGCACGAGGCTTGCGCCTTGGTCGAGAATGCGCTGGATCGAAGGGAGCGCGGCCCGCACGCGGGTGTCGTCGCCGATGGCGCCGTTCTTGACGGGGACGTTGAAGTCGACGCGCATGACGACGCGTTTGCCCTTGAGTGCGATGTCGCGGATGGTTTTCTTGTTCATGACGATGGATCCTGTCGGTTGAGTTGAAAACGATTTCAAGAGTCTACCAAACCCGCCTTCGGGAAGTCCATCGCGAAATCGGAGCGCTATTTGAGCGGGACGTCCGATTCGTCGCGGTCGGGATTCCATTGGATCTCGCCGCCGTTGTTCTGGACGGTCATGCCGGAGGTCAGCACCTTCCGGCGCAGGATCGGCTCGACGTGCCAGTCGGCGAACAGGGTGTTGGCGGTGTCGCGGTGGCGGAAGCCCGTGATCGACTTGTCTTCGCCCGTCATGCTCACGGCGTGGATCTTGGCGCGTTTGCCGTCCGGCGATTCGGAGAGCACGACGAAGACCGAGGGCTTTCGAATCTGGGAGAGGCGCATCCGCGGCGTGAACGCTTCGTTCTTGCGGTCCGGGTTGAAAATCCAGTGGTTCATCGCGTAGGAGCAGAAGAAGTCGGTCTGGGCGCCGGCCACGTATTTCGAGAGCATCGCCTGGTCGATGGCGGACTTGGGGCAGATGAAGGGGCTTTTCCCCATGCCGGCGCAAGGCACCTTGCCCTGAAGTTTGAGGGTGGTGTAGGCCTCGAGGTCGATGTAGGGCGGCACGACGTTGAACCAGGCGTCGGCTACCGTGATGTCCGCGATTTCGTCGGTTCCCGACTTGGAGCCGTCGCCGGGGAAGATGCCGCGGTGTTCGTCCAGGTACAGGGAGAAGCCCTGCCCCCACTGGCGGAGGTTGTTCGAGCATTGGGCGGCCTTGCCCCGCTCGCGCAAGACGTCGACTGCCGGAACCAGCAACCCGCCCAGCAAGACCATGATGCCGATGACGATCATGAGCTCGATGAGTGAAAAAGCCGCCGCCGAGAATCCGCCGTCTTCTCTGTGAAATTGTCCGCTCATGGAGATGCTCCGCATGATGATGGAAAGAACGCTCCGCCACACCCGTGATGTGCGGTCAAGTCTACCACAGCGCCCGGCGGGGTGCAAAGCCGAAACGCGGCTAGAGCAGGTGCTGGCCGCTGTCGACGAACAGGGTCTGCCCCGTGACGGTCGCGGCGCGGGCCAGGTAGATCACGGCCTGCGCGATGTCCGCGGGGATGCACCGGACTGCCAGCGGCATCGGCCCGGCGAGTTCGGAAAACCCCTCGGGTGGGAGAATGGGGCCCGGCGCCACGGCGTTCACGGTGATCCGAGGGGCGAGTTCCAGCGCGGCGCCCGAGGTGAAGGCCTCCAGCGTCTTCTTCGTCAGCCAGTACGGCAGCGCCGACGTGTCCGGCTTGACGATGCGCCGGTCGAGCAGGTTCACCACGCGGCCGCACCAGTCGTCGGGCAGAATCTCGCTCTCGGCCGCGCAACGCGCGAGCGCCTTCGTCAGCAGGATCGGCGCCAGCGCGTTGACATGCCACATTTCGTCGAACTCCTCGACCGTGGCGTCCTCGAGGGACACCTGCGAATAGACCGCCGCGTTGTTGACGAGGACGTCCACCCACCCCGCCATCTCCCAGGCCGTCTTCATGACGACGTCCGGCGCGTAGGGGTTGGTGAAATCCCCGCAGACGAGCCAGGACTGCCGCCCGAGATCCCGGATCTCCTCGGCCAGCGTCTCGGCCTCCGCCGTCGATTCGCGGTAGTGCACGACGATGTCGCACCCCTCTCGCGCCATCGCCAGCGCGATTTCGCGCCCGATCCTCGCCGCGCAGCCGGTCACGAGCGCGACCTTGTCTTCCAGCAAGTTCATGATTGCTCTCCCTCCTCGCCGACGCCCCGGGCGCCGGGTCCGGCCATGTCTTCCCACACTTCCGAGACGCGCTGGACGATCGCGTGGAAGCGGCCCGTCTCATAGGCCAGATCCAGCACCGTGTACCGGCTGCGGATCATCTGGGCGGCGACGACCGTCGCCCCGCATCGCGCCGTGCCCAGGCCGATCTCGGCGGGCGCGACGGGGCAGCCTGCGCAGCGGAGCATCTCCCGCATCCGCATCCACGGCATGAGTTGCGCGTCGACGCGGTCGCGCAGACGCTCGAACCCGTCC
The DNA here is from genome assembly GCA_964451695.1 of uncultured Lentisphaerales bacterium. Lineage (GTDB taxonomy): Bacteria > Verrucomicrobiota > Kiritimatiellia > RFP12 > UBA3636 > JAAZAI01. Next base: position 2,977 of record CAYVJM010000076.1, read on the forward strand.
GCGACGTTCGCGAGCCGGCTCTGCAGCGCCGCCGGCTCCAGATGCTTCGCCCGGGACTCCGCCACGACGCGATCGCCCGCTTCGCCGCTGCCGAAGAGCTTGCGGATCAGCGCCTCGCGCGCCTCCCACGACGGGTAGCGCGCCATCGCCTCGTCGATGTCCTCCCGCGTGAAGGGCGTCGCGAAGAAGCATTCCATCGCGGCGAGGGAGGCCAGCGTTCCGATTCCCACTTTGAAGCCGTGGGAGGGCTCCGTTCCATCGGGCCGGCGCAGTCCCGCCATTTCCCAGACATGCGAAAACATGTGCTCGCAGCCCGAGGCGGGGCGGCTCGATCGCGCCGCCTGCATGGCGAATCCCGAAAGCGCCAAACCTTCGAAGAGGCCCGCGAACGCATCGGGGTCGCCTTCGCGAAGTTCCCGCGGATGGTTCAGCCATTCCGCCAGCGGTTCCTGCACGAGCCGCCAGGCGACGTCGTGGATGGGTTCGTCTCCCGCGCCCAGCGCGTCCGCGATGATCCAGTCCGCCCCGCCCGTGACCTTGGCCATGAGGTCGGCGTAGCCGGAGGCCGTCAGGGCGTATGGCGCCCGGCGCAGCACGCCGACGTCCGCCACGATGCCACTCGGCGCGCGGCACGGGACGGTCTTCTTGAAGCCTTGCGCCGTCATGGGCGCGCCATGCGAGGCAAAGCCGTCCACGGAGGCGGCCGTGGCGACGCAGAGGTAGCCGCGGTCGAGCTGTTCCGAGGCGAGCTTGCAGAGATCGTTGATCGTCCCCGCGCCGACGGCGACGGCGACGGCCTCGTGCGTCTTGAGGTGCTCGCGCACGCGCTCCATCTCGGTCAGATCCGCATGGGGCGGCTGTTTGAAGACCATCGGCTCGGCCGTGGCGACGCCTGCCGCGCGCAACGCGGCGTACACCTCCCGCCCGGCGGCGCCCAGCGTGTTGGGGTCGGCGACGACGCAGGCGGTCTTGCCGGGGAACAGCGCCTTGAACATGTCCGGCGAACGCGCCAGCATGTCTTCGCCCAGCCAGAACATTCGTGTGTCGGTCGCGCTGTCAAGCGCCTGCTGGATTCTTGAGCCGGCGCTCCCCCCTGAGGGCGTTTCTGCTGACATTCGGTTCTCCCATACTCGCGTTTTGAAAATTCTTCGCAGTATAGCAGACGCCCCATCCCGCCGCAACCCGACGCGGCCCGACACGGTGACACTTTGAAGATGCATTTTCGCGGTGCCGCCTGTATAATCGCGCCCATGCACGTCCGCAGGATCGAAACCGGCGCTTTCGCCGCCAATTGCTTCTTCGTCTGGGCCGATCCGGCCCGGACCCTCGTCGTCGACCCCGGTGCCGATGCCGAAGGTCTCGACGCGGCCCTCGCCCGGGCCGGGCTGACGCCCTGCGCCTATCTCCTCACCCACGGGCATATCGACCACATCTCCGCCGTCGCCGAGCTCGCGACGCGTCACCCCGCCCCCGTGCTGCTCCATGGCGACGACGCCGGCTGGGCGTTCACCGCGCTCAACGACTTCCCTCCCTACGTCCCCATCCTCGCCCCTCCTGCAGGGCTCGATGCCGACCTGCCCGAGGGCCGCGTCATCGAAGCCGGCCCGCTCCGGGCGCGAGTCGTCCACACCCCCGGTCACACGCCGGGCTGCGTCTGCTTCGCGTTCGACGCCGAGAAGATCCTCGTCGCCGGCGACACGCTCTTCCAGGGCTCCATCGGTCGGACCGACCTGCCGGGCGGCAGCGCCAAGCGCATCCGCGAATCGCTCGCGAAGCTGATGACCTTCGACGACGCCTGGCGGGTCCTGCCCGGGCACGGCGCCGCCACCACGATCGGCGCCGAACGGCGCGGAAACCCCTTCATCGCCGGCGCGCGCGCCGGGCACGTCATCTAGGAACAGGAGCGACGATGCAACCCGCAAACCCCGCCATCACCCTCGGCGCCGACGGCATCGACGCCGCCGCCGTCGTCGCGCAGATTCAAGCCGAGGTCGCGCGCAAGCGCGCCGCCGGCGCCTACGACGAGGCCCGCGTGGCCCGCGCCGAACGCAACAACCTGCTCACGCTCAAGGACGACGCCAGCTTCATGGAGCAGTATCTCCTCTGCCTCAGGCAGATCGTCCAGGTCGACATCAACGACTTCGAGATCATCGAGCGCCGCGGCCGCCTCGCACCGCTTCTCGTGCGACTCAAGCGCGCGATCTGGAAGCTCCTCAAGTTCTACACGTTCCGCCTCTGGTCCCAGCAGAACCAGACGAACGCGCTTCTGCTCGCCGCCGTCGAGATCCTCGAGACGCGGCGCCGGCGCGAAGTCGCCGCGCTCGAGGCGCGCATCGCGAAGCTCGAGGGCCGCTAGCCATGCGACTTGCGTTCGTCTCCCCGCGGCTTCACGAGCCGGGCACCGTCGGCGGCGCGGAGACGCTCCTCCACAGCCTCGCCGTGGATGCGTCCCGACTCGGCCACGAGGTCGAGTTCCTCGTCACCTGCGCGAAGAACCACTTCACCTGGGCCAACGAACTGCCGGAAGAGGCGTTCGAGCGCGACGGCCTGCGCATCCGGCGCTTCAAGGTCAACGAAGGGCGCGACGTCGAGACCTTCCAGCGCCTCCAGGAGGCCATCTGCCGCGGCCAGACGCTGTCGCCGGAGGAGGAGGACGCCTGGCTGCGCAACAGCGTGAACGCGGACGGCCTCGTCGCGCATCTGCTTGCCAACGCGGACGCGATCGACCGCGTCATTGCCGGGCCCTATCTCTTCGGCCTCGTCGAGGCCGTATCGCGGGCGCTTCCGGCGAAGACGCTGCTCGCGCCTTGCCTGCACGACGAGCCGTTCGCGCGCGTCGGCCGCATCCGCGAGATGTTCCAGCGCGTGCGCGGCTTTCTTTTCAACACGGAGCCCGAGCGGCGCCTGGCCCACCGGCTCTTCGAGCTGCACCCGCGCACGGACGCCGTCGTCGCCATGGGCATTCCGCCGTTCGAGGCCGACCCGCGCGCCTTCGCGAATCGCACGGGCATCGCCGGGGACTACGTGATCTACAGCGGGCGTCGCGAGCCGCTCAAGGGCACGCCCCTGCTTGTGGACTATCTGGATTGCTTCCGCCAGCGCACGGGGCGCGACGTGAAGCTCGTCATGACCGGCTCCGGCGAGGTCGCGGTGCCGCCGTCGCTGGCGCCGCATTTTCATGACCTGGGCTTCGTCTCCGAGCAGGAGAAGCGCGAAGCGATGGCCGGCGCCGTGGCGTTCTGCCACCCCTCGGTCAACGAGAGCCTGAGCATCGTCATCCTCGAAGCCTGGCTCGCCGGCGCGCCCGCGCTTGTCCACGCCAAGGGCGAGGTGCTGCGCTGGCAGTGCGAATCCTCCGGGGGCGGGCTCTGGTTCGCCAACTACCCCGAATTCGAGACCATGCTGCTTTTCTACCTGGACCACCGCGACCAGGCCGCACGCCTCGCCGCGCAGGGGCGCGCCTATACGCTCCGCACCTACTCCCCGGACGCCGTCCGCGCCCGCCTCAAGCAGGCGCTGGAGGAAGAGGGAAGTGCGTGAGAGAAGGGTTCAGGGTTCAGGGAATACGGATACTAGCGACTAGCCACTAGCGACTCAAGAGCGACTAACGGAAAACGAGGTTGATTTTATGGACGATGGCGTACTGGCCCGGGCGGATGCGATTCAGATCCTGAGGCGGTGGATGGACACGGAGGAGTTTCCCGACCGGATGATGGTCGGCGTGCCGCCCTTTCGGCGCGGCTTCGTCATGGATCTGGTCTATACCACGCTCCGTCACGTGCGCGCGCTCGACTACGTGCTCGAGCCGCTCGTCCAGCGCGAGCCCCCTGAGCATGCGATGCCCGCGCTCCTCGTCGGCGCCTGCCAGATCCTCCAGATGCCCGATGTCGCCGAGCACGCCGCGGTCCACGCGACGGTCGAGGCGCTCAAGCATCTCGACGGCGATCGCGCGGCGGGCTTCGTCAACGCCGTGCTGCGCAACATCCAGCGCAAGCTCGACGCGATCCGCGCCGAACTGGCCGCGGCGCCGCTCGCGGTGCGCGCGTCGCATCCCGACGAGCAGGTCGAGCGCTGGACGACCCGTTTCGGCGCCGAGCGCGCCGCCGAGATCTGCGCCTGGGACAACCTGCCGGCCAGCGTCACGGTCCTGACCGTGCCACGCGGCCCGTCCGTGGCTGAACTGCTGGCCGCGTTCGAAGCCGCCGGGGTGAAGGCCGAGGCGCATCCCGGCGCGCCCGAGCGCGCGGCGGTTCTGCCGCACGGTTCGCACGTCGAGGATCTTCCGGGCTTCAAGGAGGGGGCGTTTTCGATCCAGGACCCCGCCACGCTCGAGGCCGTGCTGCTGCTCGACGTCCGGCCCGGCATGCGCGTCCTCGACGGGTGCGCCGCGCCCGGCGGCAAGTCCGTGCAGATCGGCCTGCGCCTCGACGGCCACGGCTCGTTGCTCGCGATGGACTGCTGGCCGGACCGCCTGCCGCCGCTCGAAGAGAATCTGCGCCGGTTCAAGCTCGGGGACGTCGCGCGCGCCATGCTGGGCGATGCGCGGCGCATCTCGCTCGGGGAGGTGGGCGGTCGCCGCTTCGACCGCATCCTGCTCGACGTGCCGTGCAGCAACACCGGCGTCCAGCGCCGGCGCGCCGATGCCCGCTGGCGCTTTTCGGCCGAACGCCTCGGGCAGTTGACGCAGACCCAGGCGGAGATTCTCGAAAACGGCGCCTCGCTTCTCGGACCGGGAGGTCGCCTCGTCTACAGCACGTGCAGTCTGGAGCGCGAGGAGAACGAAGCGGTCGTGGAGGCGTTCCTCCAGCGCCACAACGACTTCACGCTCGTCGACCATGTGGCGCTCGTGCCGCCGGATCGCGGCATGGACGGCGCATTTGCCGCCGCCCTCGCGCGCCGCTAGCGCGATCCGCAATCAAAAGTGTTGAACATCGGAACGCCGTTTTCTACAATAGCCCGATTTTCAAGCCCCGGAGGAGTTTCCGGCGGCCTTGCATGGGAAGAGGACGACGACGATGAAGAAGACCCCGAAGAACCGAAAGGCGCCCGCCATCCACCGTTTGCGCGCGACATGTGTCTCCGGCCCCTGGCTGGACGAGGAGTGCGTGCGCTACATCGACGTTCCGGAGACGGCCAATCTCTACGATCTGCACGTGGCCATCCAGGACGCCGTGCAGTTCGACGACGAGTTCAAGTTCCACTACTTCGTCGCGCTGGCTCCCGATGGCGAGCGTGAGCCGATCCCCGCCGCCGATTCCGCCGACTTCGATCCCGATGTGATCGACACGGATGTCTACGAGGACCTTCTCGTCCTCGACCATGTGAAGGCCGGCGCCCGGAAGGCCCTCTTCTACGTCTTCCTCTCGGAATACGACGACTGGGTCTTCAAGATCCAGCACACCGGCGAAAGTCATGAGCCGGTGGAAGGGGAATTCTACCCCCTTGTGGTCGAGTCGCTCTCGGTCGGCCCAGATCCCGAGGAATATGGCAGCGGCTTCGACGACTTCGCCGAAAGCGACGAGGACTTCAAGCCTTTCCGAATTCGTCCCGGTGAAGCGGACTTCAATCCCGACGATGAAAACGAGTCGGACAACGACGCCGCATTCGGATTTGGCGACGACGACGACGATGAGGACGGCGACGACGAAGAAGACGACGAAGAAGAAGACGGGGATGCTGGCGACGACGAGGACGAGGAAGGCGGCGACGACGAGGATCGCTGGTAGATCGTCGCCCGCCTTCCCCGGCTCCCGCCGCTAGTGCTTGACGGCGACCTTGGGGCCCTTCGTCTGGCCAATGGCCTTGAGGAGTTCGTTGAACCAGGGCGTGTCGGTGTCGAAGGGCTTGCCGCCCTTGATGCGCTCGAACTCGCAGGCGCGCAGTTCGCCGTTCTTGTTTTCGTCCTCGCCGACAACCCCGCCCACGCCTGTGAAGGCGCAGTCGACGGCGACGTGGGCGCAGCGGATGATCAGCGCCTTGTCCGCCTCGTTCGAAGCGGCCGCGCGGCTGTAGTAGCCGGACTTCTGGACGAGGGTCTTCTCCGCGCCGAGCATCTCCGCGAACTGCTTCGCGAACCAGGCGCCGGGATTGATCTTGTCCAGTTTCGGGTGGCCGAAGGCGTCGCGCGGGATCTCCTCGCCCTTCGCCTCCATCTCGGCCATGATCGTCTCCACGCCGGCGCCTTCGGAGACGAAGAGGTTCACGCAGTCCTGCTCGTCCATGATCTTGCGCAGGCGGGCGGCTTCGGCCTTGACGTCGAACGCCATCTCGGGAATGAAGACGCCGTGGACTTCCTTGCGCTCGCGCGAGAGGCCGAGGCCGGGGACGAACGCCATCGCGTCGAGCTGCTTGCGGTATTCGGCGGCGGTGGCGGCGGTGAGCCAGCCGCAGTTGCGGCCCATGACTTCGTGGACGATG
>CAYVJM010000077.1:0-9392 GCA_964451695.1 uncultured Lentisphaerales bacterium
ATCTGATGACGGATCTCGGCTACCGCCTCGTCGCGCCGCCGTTCCGGACGCGCGACGACCGGATCGGGCGCATCAGCTACCTGGAGCCGGGGATTTGCGAAAACGGGACGATCTATTCGCACGGCAATGCGTTTATGTTCTACGCCCTGCTGATGCGCGGCGAGGCCGACCGGGCCTACGACATCTTCCGCCGGATCGCGCCGGGCTACGTGCCGGACGCTGCATCCCCCAAGGCCGCCGCGCCCGCCTACATCTTCGCCAACTGCTACTACGGTCCCGACCACCGCAACCGGCCGCTCCAGATGGAGTTCACGTGGATCACCGGCTCGGTCGCGTGGTTCGTGAACGCCATCCAGGACTGGCTGATCGGCGTCCGTCGCGACTACGACGGCCTCGTGATCGATCCGAAGCTGCCTTCGGCATGGAACGAAGCCCGCGCGCGGCGGACCTTCCGCGGCCGCGAGTTCGACGTGCGTATCGCGCGCACCGGCCGCCGCCGGCTGACCCTGAACGGCGAGCGGGTGGAAGGCGGCTTCATCGCCCTCGAACGCTGCCGCGACACGAACGTCGTCGATGTCGAGATTTGACATGTGCGAACCCGCCGCACACTGGATCTGGACACCCGAGACGCACCCCAACCAGACCATCGCCGTATCCAAACACGGGAGGTTTGCCGGGATGCGAATCGTCGGCGCCGGCTGGCTGGCGATGGCGGCGGCCATCGCCATGGCGGCGCCGCCTGCGTACACGGTTGACGCCGTCGCGCTGGAGGGCGGGGGCGAGACGCCGCGGCTGCGGCTGGACAACGGTTGCATCTCCGTCGCCGTGCTGCCCGAACTGGGCGGCAAGATCGTCAGCTTGCGGAGCGCCGAGGGGCGAGAATATCTCAGCCGAAGCGATCGTCCGTACCGCCGCCGCGTCCAAGCTTGCGAATACGGTGCGACGGAGTTCGACGGCATCGACGAACTCTTCCCCTCGCTCGCCGCCTGCGCGTTGAAGGACGGCCCGTGGCAGGGTCGGCAAGTGCCGGACCACGGCGAACTGGTCTCCCTTCCTTGGAAGGTTGTCGACGGGCCCGGAATCGCCCTGGAAGTTGCGAGCCCCGCGTTCCCGTATGTGTTCCGGCGCACGGCGACGCTCGAGGGCGACACGCTCGTTCTCGACTACGCGGTCACCAACACCTCGGAGCATGCGTTCGCCTTCACGTACACCCTCCATCCCCTCTTCGCCGGAGAGGTCGGCTGCAGGTTTGACATTCCGGATGCGTTGCCGATGACGATCAGTTGGTCCAGGCAGTCCTTTCCGGGGAAGCGCGGCGAGGCCAAGCCGTGGGGCGAAATACCGGACGGGGCCGGCGGACGGTTGCGCGACGCGGTCTTCGCGCCCGGCAGCGGCCGGTACTACAAGCTCTTTTCACCGCGCCTCGCGGATGGGCGTTTCCGGCTCGTCTATGCAGACGGCAGCGCGGTGGAGATGCGCTGGCCTGCCGAGACGCTGCCCCACTACGCGATCTGGTGCAGCGAAGGCGGCGTGGGCACCTTGCATCACATCGGCATCGAGCCGACCACCGACACCGTCGAATCGCTCGTCGGCGCCCGCGCCGCGGGCGTCGCGCCGGAGATTCCCGCGAAGGGCGGCCGCACGTGGCAGATCCGGTTGCGGATCATTCCGTCCTCGTGAGGCACGGGATGTTGCCGGATACGTCGGCGTACCCCTGGATCTGATCGGCGACTAGAGGTAGCGCTTGCGGGGCTGGCCGGCGACGCCGGCGTGGAGTTCCACGTGCGGCTTGGCGGGGCTTGAATCGATCTTGGGGAGGAGGACTTCTTCGATCTGGAAGAAGCCGACGTCGCCGGACATCTCGACGTCGATGAGGATGGGCTTTTCGGCGCCGGCGCGGATGTGGACGGTTTCGATCGAATTCGCGGAATACTTGTGAATGTCGCCGATGCGTGGCGAGGTGTTGAGGCTCATCGGGATGCGGGCGCGGCCCTTGGTCATGTCGCAGCCGTCGGCCAGGAGGATGACGCCGGCTTCGAGGGAGTGGACGCGCTGGGAGCCCATGTGTCCGACGATGCCTTCGAGGGCGGTGGCGCGGACGACGACGCGGCGGTGCAGGTCGTCGGGGAAGAGCGGGGCCAGCGCGCGGTCGATCACGGGGGCGGCGAGCTGGCAGGAGAGCAGTTCGTGGCCGTCGCGGTCGATGGTCATGCCGAGATCGTGGAGGAAGGCGGCGAGGAAGACGGCGCAGAGGCTGTCGTCGTAGTTGCCGCAGGCTTCGGCTTCGAGGCTGGTCTTGATGCCGGCGTCGCGCAGCAGGGAGAGCATGCGGATGGCGTTGAAGGCGACCTGGCGCATGTGGACGGGACCGTGGTCGTTGAAGCCGAGGCGGCGGATGGAGACGGTGTTGGCGTGCTCCTGCATCTCGTGGAGTTCCGCGTCCTGGAAGAGCGCGAGCAAGAGGGCGTGGCAGGGCGATTCCGCCGGGATGAACTCGGCGATCTTGCGTTCGAGGGCGGTTTCTTTCGAGGAGATCATCGGGTGCGGTTTCCGTATCGGGCGTTGGCGGATCGGGGCGTCAGTCCGGCCAGCGGGTGGCGACGTAGTGGACGAGGTCGGGGCCGAGCATTTCGATCGTCTGGCAGCCGCTGCGCACGAAGAGGTGCTTGTCGAGGTAGACGGGCTTGGGGGCCGGGCGGACGCGGACGACGCAGACGTCGTGGTCCATCGCCTTGCGCCGTTCGACGGTGTAGAAGAGGAAGGGATTTTCGATGGCGAGGCGCATGCGCAGGAGGTTGTTGAGGAAAAGGCTGAAGCCGTCCCAGTTGGCCTTGCCCTTGTCGACGACGGCGTAGTCGGGGTCGACGCCGCGGATCGAGCCGTCGTCGCGCACGCCGACGAGCAGGGCGCCGCCGGAGAGGCTGTTCATGAAGCCGGCGACGGAGCGCGCGATGGCCGTCGCCCCGGAGAGATCGTTCTTGTCCTTGTTGACGACCATCTCCTTGAACTCGACCTCCTGGGATTCGCCGCCGGCGATCATGCCCATGAGCTCGGGGTCGCGCGCGAAGCGGGTGTACTCGCTGAGACCGCGGCGCGTGAAGTCCTCGCCCGGGGCGTTGAGGAGTTTGAAGATCGGGTAGGGGTCTTCGTCGCGGGCGATGGAGAGATGGATGAAGGTGAAGGCTCTCAGCAGGCGGTCGCGGTCGCGGATCAGCGCGTCGCGGCCGGACTCGGCGACGGCCTCGAGGTAGAACTTGTAGGCGCGCAGGAGCGGGCAGGCGGGAGACGGCGGCGGGTCGCCGAGGACGAGGGATTCGAACGTGCCGCGGTCTTTCTTGTGGACGATGTGCTTGAAGCGCCAGTGGCGGTCTTCATCCACGGCGAGGAAGCAGGCGGCGTTGATGTCGGAGACGACGGCGGGGTCGATTCGCGCGAGGGCGTCGCGCACGGCCAGGAGGGCGGCGAGGAGGGTCGTGACGCGGTGGTTGCCGTCGATGAGCAGCTCCTTGCGGGCGCCGTCGGCGCCGCCGATGTCCATCGTGACCACGGCGCGCTGGAAGAGCTGGGCGTCGTCGCCCTGGCAGCCGGCGAGGACGCTGGCGCAGGCGCCGCGAATCCAGGCGTAGGGGCGTTGGAAGGAGGGCGAGACCAGCGTCGCGCCTTCGGCGAAGAGCTGCTCGACTGTGACTTCACGCGCCCTCATGCGGTCGTTCTCGTGGCAGCCCGCCGACGGGGTCAGGCGCCGATGTAGCGGCGGATGGAATCGCCGATGCGCTCGAGGGTGCGCGCGCGCTTCGCGTCGTCCGGGTTGAGCGTGGTGAGGCGGAATCCGGGGATCTCGGTGTGGAAGCCGGTGAGCGGGGTCACGCAGACGCCCTCCGAACCCATCATGTAGTGGACGAAGCGCTTGTCGAGCGCGACGTCTTCGACGGACTTCTCGACGAAGGCCTTGACGGCGGGGTCGGGGATCGGCAGCGTCTGGTGCGCATTGAGGACGCCGTCCTCGAAGGCGACGCAGAAGTAGAACGCGCCCTGGGTGGGGCGGACGATCGTGCCGGGGACGTGGTCGCGGAAGTATTCGTAGACCTGGTTGGAGCGGTGCTCGAACATCTTGGCGCGATCGGCCTTGAGCTGGGCATAGCGCGGGTCGCCGTAGACGGCGGGGATGGCCATCTGCGGGAGCGTGGTCGAGCAGACCTCCATCATCTTGCTCTTGACGAGGGCGTCGCAGTATTCGCGGAAGAAGGGCGAGGAGCCGCGGTTGAGCATTTCGATCCAGCCGCAGCGCGAGCCGGGCCAGGGGAAGTCCTTGGAGATGCCGCGCAGGGCGAGGCCGGGGACGTCGCCGAGGACCTGGGAGATGTGGAGCGTCTCGGCGCCGTTGTAGCAGATGTGGGCGTAGATTTCGTCGCAGATGATGAAGAGACCGTATTTGCGGGCGATGGCGACGATGCCTTCCAGGATCGGGCGGGGGTAGACGGCGCCGGTGGGGTTGTCGGGATTGACGATGGCGATGGCGACGACCTGCGGGTTGTACTTGATCTTGTTCTCGATCTCCTCGAGGTCGGGCTGCCAGTTGTTCCGGGGATAGAGCTGGAACTGGAGATGCGGATAGTCCCCGCGCTTGCCCTCGTTGGAGGTGTGCGTGGGGTAGGAGGGCGAGGGCATGAGGACGCGGTTGTCCTTCTGGATCAGGTCGTAGATCTTGTCCACCGCGTCGGCGATGCCGTTGAAGAAGAGGATGTCGTCCGGGCCGATCTTGACGCCGCCGGGGCGCTCCGAGGCGACTCGGGCGAGGAATTCGCGCGTCTTGAGCACGCCGCGGCTGGGGCAGTAGGCCCAGGTGGAATCGTCGTTCTGGAGATTGCGGACGATCTCCTTGATCCAGGGCGCGACGTGTTCGCCGGCGGCGACGGGGTCGCCGATGTTCTCCCAGGTGATCGGGACGCCGAGCTTCTGGAGAGCGTTGCCGTAGTCGACGATCTCGCGGATTTCGTAGTGGAGGTTCTTGATGCCGTCGTGGGCGATTTTCGTGCGCATGGAGGATCGAGGGGCGGGGGAGTGGGGGGAATGGAGGGAATTAGCGGCCGGCGGCCAGCCGCGCGGCCTTGACCGTGTTGGAGAGGAGCATCGCGATCGTCATGGGGCCGACGCCGCCGGGGACGGGCGTGATGTGCGAGGCGACGGCCGATACGCCGGCGAAGTCGACGTCGCCGACGAGTCGGTAGCCGGATTTCTTCGTGGCGTCGGGGACGCGGTTGACGCCGACGTCGATCACGACGGCGCCTGGCTTGACCATGTCCGCCGTGATGGTGCCGGGACGGCCGGCGGCGACGACGAGGATGTCGGCGTCGCGCGTGAACCGCCCGAGGTCCGGGGTGCCGGTGTGGCAGACCGTGACGGTGGCGTTGGCGCGCTTCTGCAGGAGCAGGTTCGCGACGGGCTTGCCGACGATGTTGCTGCGGCCGACGACGACGGCGTGGCGCCCGGAGGTCTCGACGCCGGTGCGGCGGAGCATCTCGAGGATGCCGGCCGGGGTGCAGGAGACGAACGTGTCCTCCCCGAGCAGCAGCTTGCCCAGACTGACGGGGTGGAAGCCGTCGACGTCCTTTTCCGGCGCGATCGCGCGGATGACGTCCGCCTCGTCGATCTGCTTCGGCAGCGGGAGCTGGACGAGGATGCCGTGGACGGCCGGGTCGCCGTTGAGGCGGCGGATCTCCGCGAGCAGGCGCGACTGCGGCACGTCCGCTGGCAGGCGGAGCATGAACGAGCGGATGCCCGTCTCCTTGCAGGCGCGCTCCTTGGCGGTGACATAGGAGACGGAGGCGGGGTTTTCACCAACGAGGATCACGGCGAGGCCGGGGACGAAGCCGGCCGCTGCGAGCTGGGCGGCCGCGGCGGCGCATTCGGATCGGATGGCGGAGGAGATTTGGAGACCGTCGATGATCATGGGGGGGAGGGGGAAGGGAGGGGCTAGGTGCTAGGTACTGGGTGCTAGGGTTCAGGGTTCAGGAAAAGCATTGTCGCGAGCGTTGTCGCGAGCGTTGTCGAAACTGGGTGTGGCTACAGAACTGAGCAGATGCGGTCCATGGCGGTGGCGACGTTTTCGGGGGAGTTGAAGGCGCTGATGCGGATGTACCCGTTGCCGCAGCGGCCGAAGCCGGCGCCGGGCGTCGTCACGACCTGGGCTTCGTTGAGCAGCTTGTCGAAGAACGCCCAGGAATCCATGCCGGTGTTGAACCAGATGTACGGCGAATTGTCGCCGCCCGTGGGTTTGAAGCCCTTCGCCTGGAGCCGGGCGCGGATGAGCTTCGCGTTGGCGAGGTATCCGTCCACCAGCGCGCGGCACTGGGTCTGGCCGGCCTTGGAGAAGACGGCCTCGGCGGCGCGCTGGACGGGGTAGGAGACGCCGTTGAATTTCGTGCTCATGCGCCGCTGCCAGAGCGGGGCGAGGAGCACCTTCGAGCCGTCTTCGGCGAAGACGCGGCACTCGCGCGGGACGACGGTGTATCCGCAGCGCGTGCCGGTGAAGCCGGCCGTCTTCGAGAGACTGCGGAACTCGACGGCCACTTCGCGGGCGCCCGGGATCTCGTAGATCGAGTGGGGGATCGAATCGTCGCGGATGAAGGCCTCGTACGCCGCGTCGAAGAGGATCAGCGCGCGGCGTTCGCGGGCGTAGTCCACGAACGCCGCGAGCTGTTCGCGCGTGGCCGTGGCGCCGGTCGGGTTGTTCGGGAAGCAGAGGTAGAGCAGGTCGACCTGCCCCTTGGGCGGTGCGGGGACGAAGCCGTTGGCCTCGTCGCACTCGAGATAGACGAGGCCGGCGTAGCGGCCGTCCGTGGCGGGCCCTGTGCGTCCGGCCATGACATTCGTGTCCACGTAGACGGGATAGACGGGATCGGGGACGCCGATGGTGAAGCCGCCGGCGGCGAACAGCTCCTGGAAGTTTCCGGTGTCGCACTTGGCGCCGTCGCTCACGAAAATCTCGTCGGCCCGGATGTCCGCGCCGCGGGCCTGGAAGTCCGTCTTCGCGATGGTCTCGCGGAGGAAGTCGTAGCCGAACTCCGGGCCGTAGCCGCGGAAAGTGGCGTCGGCGCCCATTTCGGCGACGGCCTTCTGCATCGCCTCGACGCAGGCGGTGGGGAGGGCGCGGGTCACGTCGCCGATGCCGAGGCGGATGATCTTGGCGTCGGGGTGCGCGGCGGCGAATTCGCGGACGCGCGCGCCGATCGTGGAGAAGAGGTAGGAGGCCTGGATTTTGGCGAAGTGGGGGTTGGCGAGGATCATGGCGGGATGGGGCTGAAAGGTGAATGTCAAAAGCCCATTATCGCATGACAGTGGGCGGAAATACAGCCAAAACGAGCGGCGCAATGGGCGCAATCCAGATTGACCCCGGCACAACGACTTGCTAGGATGGACGCCGTTTCCGGGTGGATTTCCAGGTTCCGATCTTGGCACGAGTCGTGGTTTGTGATAGGATGCATCCCGTCGCGGCGCGTCTGTGCCGGAGCGACGGTTTATTTTTCAACAACACAAAGGAGCGATTCGATGATCAGCAAGAAGTGCGCAAAGGCGATCAACGCCCAGATCAACCGCGAGTTCTTCTCGGCCTTCCTGTACCTGGCGATGGCCAACGACGCCATGGACAAGGGCTTCAAGGGCGTCGCGAAGTGGTTCCAGATCCAGTTCAAGGAGGAGCAGGAGCACGCGCTGAAGTTCTCGAAGTATCTCGAGGACCAGGGCGAGAAGGTGGTCTTGGAGGCCATGGAGGCGCCGAAGACGGAGTGGGCCGATTCGCTGGAGATGTTCAAGGACGCCCTCGCCCACGAGAAGAAGGTGACCGCCTGGATCAAGGGGATCGCCGAGCTCGCCGTTGCCGAAAAGGACTTCGCCACGCAGAACATGCTCGTCTGGTTCGTCAACGAGCAGGTCGAGGAGGAGGCGAACTGCAACGACGCGATCTGGATGCTCGAGATGTGCGCCGGGTCGAAGGGCGCGCTGTTCCAGGCCGACCGTCAGTTCGGCAAACGCGGAAACGACTAGTCTTTCCCGCGGCCTCCTGTAGCGGAAGGTGCGCGCTGGAGCGCACCCGGCCGGGTCTTGTCCCGGCCGCTAGAGGCTCTGTCGGCCGCCGATCGCCCGCTTCAGCGTGACCGGGTCCGAGTACCCGATCCCGCTGTCCGCGGGCAGGCCGAAGGCCAGCCGCGTGACCGTCACGCCGCACGCCGAGAGCGCCTCGGCGATGTAAGAGGCGGTCGCGTCGCCTTCGACGTCCGTGGCCAGGGCGAGGATGACTTCGCGGAACGCGCCGCCGGCGAGCCGTCGGCGCAGTTCCGCGAGGCGGATGTCTTCGGGGCCGGAGCCGGCCATGGGGGAGATGCGCCCGTGGAGGGCGTGGTAGACGCCGTTGTAGGCGCCTGAGCGTTCGATGGCGAGGATGTCGCCGGGGTCCTCGACGACGCAGAGGAGCCCGGCGTCGCGCCGCGGGTCGGAGCAGAGGCGGCAGGGATTGTCCTGACGTGTCGTGATGGAGCCGCAGAGGCGGCACGCGCAGACGTTCTCGCGGACGTCGGCGAGAGCCTCCAGGAGCGGCAGCATCACCTCGTCGCCCTTGCGCACAAGCGCGAGGGCGACACGTTCGGCGGAGCGTCGGCCAATGCCGGGCAGCCGGGAGAGGGCGTGCGTCAGGTTTTCAAAGGGGTTCGCCATCGCGGGGCGCGGGGCTGCCGGGGCGGGGTGTGGACTCAGCCCCCGCCGAGGAGGCCGTCGAGGCCCATCTCCTTCGTCATCTTCTGCATCTGGGCGGAAGCGTCGTCCTTGGCCTTCTTCAGGGCGCGGTTGACGTTTTCGAGGATCGTGCGCTCGAGCTTGTCGATGCGGGTCATGTCGATGACTTCGGGGTTGATCCCGATCGAGGCGATCGTCATGTCTCCGCGCGCGGTCACCTTGACGCCGGCGTTCTCGTAATCGACGGTCTGGGACTCGAGCTGCTTCTGGATTTTCTTGACCTGGCTGCGGAGTTCCATGGCCTGCTTGGCCTGTTGGAAGAAGTTGGGAGTTGCCATTGGACTGGGGTTCTTCTGGGTTGGGATGGACTAGTCGGGTTTGTGCTTGATTTCGGAGACGCTGCCGTCGAAGATGCGCACGGCCTCCTTGATGACGGGCAGTTCGATGATGCGGGCGTTGCGTTCGGCCTCGGTTTCACGCGGGGGCGGGGTGGGCGCTGCGGGGGCGGGGACGGGGGCGGGCGCTGCCGCGCGAGCGGGCGGTGCCGGATCGCCGGGGGCGGCCTCGGCGATTTGGACGAGCTTCTTGAGAATCGCGTCGAGGTCGACGAGGTGGGTGGCGCGGGCGCAGCGGATGAGCGTGGTCTCGATCATCGTGCGCTGGGA
>CAYVJM010000078.1:0-9377 GCA_964451695.1 uncultured Lentisphaerales bacterium
TCAAGCAGGTGAGCCGTGGCGACTGCATCTGCGAGGTCGAGGGCGGCGGCGAGGCCATCCTCGACGGACGCAACAAGCTCCCGACGGACAACTTCGATCCGGCCGAGCAGTTCCGCGCCCTCCTCCTGCGCGTCGAGAACGAAAAGGACCAGAGCACCCCCAGCATCGTCCTCTCCCGCGCCGCCGTCGATTTCGTCAAGTCCCTCTTCATGGAGCAGGTCACCGAGATGAAGGAGGGGGTCATCGAGATCATGGGCATCGCCCGCGACGCCGGCTTCCGCACCAAGCTCGCCGTCCGCAGCCTCAACCCCAAGGTCGATCCCGTGGGCGCCTGCGTCGGCATGCGCGGCGGCCGCATCAAGCCCGTCATCAACGAGCTCAACGGCGAGAAGATCGACATCGTCGAATGGAACGAGGACATCCGCATCTTCGCCATGAACGCCCTCGCCCCCGCGAAGATCGAAAGCGTCCGCGTCGACCGCGACGAGGACGGCGGCAACATGATCGTCGCCACCGTCCTGCCGGAGAACTACACCCAGACGATCGGCAAGCACGGCCAAAACGTCCGCCTCACCGCCAATCTGCTCGGCTGGAAGGTCAAGGTCGAGAAGGCCGAGGAGCCCAAGAGCTTCGAGGAGCTCGTCAAGGACGCGATCCAGGAGCTATCAACCGTCCTCGACGTGCCTCCCGACCAGGCCGAGACGGTCTTCAACCTGGGCTTCCACTCCCCGGAGGGCATCACCAACGTCACGCCCGCCGAATTCATCCAAGTCACCCAGCTCGACGAGGCGGCCGGCACGCGGATCTGGAACGCCGCGGCAGCCTTCCTCGCGTCCAGAGGCGAATCCAACGCATGAGATTGTTCGAACTAGCCCGGGAGCTCAAGACTTCCAATCGCGACCTGCTCAGCCAGGCCAAAACCCTCGACGTCGAAGTCGATTCCTACGTCGTCGACCTCGAGGCCGACGACGTCGCGACGCTGCGCAGCGGCTTCAGGCAGCGCGCCTCCATTGAAGTGGCCGACGACGAGGCGGCCATGAACCGCAAGTTCGAGGCCAAGCGCAAGCTTGCCGCCGAAGCCATCGCTGCAGCGCTGGCCCGCGAAACCGCGGCCCTCGCCGCCGCCGCCGCGCGCGCCCGCCAGGCCCTCGCCGACCAGCAGGCCCGGCGCAACGCCCCGATCGCCGCACCTGCCGCGCCCGTCGTCGTCGCCGCAGCGGAGCCCGCTCCCGCACTGGAAGCCGCGCCCGCTGCGCCGGAGCCCGCGCCCGCCGCTGCCGCCGCACCCGTCGCCGCCGCCCCTGCTGCCGCCGCGCCTGCTGCCGTTGCGCCTGTCGCCGCTGCGCCTGCCGCTCCTGCCGCCGCGCCTGTCGCCGCTGCGCCTGTCGCCGCCACGCCCCCGCCTTCCCTCGGGCTGGAAGAGCTGCCCCAGCGCCCGATGCTGGCGCCCCGTCCCGAACTCGTCCTCAAACCCGTCGCGCCGCCGCCGCCGCCTGCCGCACCCGCCGCCGACACCACCGCCGCCAAGGCCGCCGCCGCCAAAGCCGACGCCGCCGCGAAGACGGCCAAGAAGGACAAGAAGGCGCCCCGCCCCATCCACCCCGTCGACGAGGAGGACGAATCGGACATCCTCCCGCGCAGTCTTTCCAAGGTCGTTCGCGACACCCCCGCCCGCACCCCGGGCGTCCGCCGCGGCGCCGAACACGAAAACGGCCGCGACGCGCGCGACAAGGCGCAACGCGCGCTCGCCGGCAAGCCCCGCTCTGCCGCCGGAGGCATCTCCGTCTCCGCCGAGCCCAACGTTCTCAAGATCCACGGCGTCGTCGTCGTCAAGGACCTCGCCGACAAGCTCGGCACGCGCCCCAACGTCGTCATCGCCGAACTCATGAAGCTCGGCATCCTCGCCTCGATCAACCAGAGCGTCGACGCCGAGACCGCCGGCAAGATCGCCGCGCTGCACGGCTTCTCCGCCGAAGTCGAGAAGTCCCGCCGCTCCAGCGAAAACCGCCCGGTGCTCAGGAGCGAGAACGCCGACGACGACATTCCCGAAGACCGTCCGGACCAGCTCCTGCCGCGTCCGCCCGTCGTCACCTTCCTCGGCCACGTGGACCACGGCAAGACCTCCCTCATGGACCGCATCCGCTCGGCCAACGTCGCCGCCGGCGAGGCGGGCGGCATCACCCAGCACATCGCCGCCTACACCGTCGACGTCAACGGCCAGAAGATCACCTTCCTCGACACCCCGGGCCACGCCGCGTTCTCCGCGATGCGCGCCCGCGGCGCCACGCTGACCGACATCGCCGTGATCATCATCGCGGCCGACGATGGCATCATGCCCCAGACCAAGGAGGCCATCAAGCACGCCCGCACCGCCGGCGTCACGATCATGGTCGCCATCAACAAGTGCGACCTGCCCCAGGCCAACCCCATGCGGGTCATGCAGCAGCTCCAGGGCGAGAACCTCACTCCCGAGGAATGGGGCGGCGACACCGTCGTCTGCCAGGTCAGCGCCGCGACCGGAGACGGGGTCGGCGGCCTGCTCGACATGATTCTCCTCCAGGCCGAGGTCCTCGAACTCTCCGCCAACCCCAACCGCCGCGCCAACGGCACCGTCGTCGAAGCCCAGATGAAGCCCGGCAGCGGACCCATCGCCAGCGTCCTCGTCACCGGCGGCACCCTCAACGTCGGGGACGTCGTCCTCTGCGGCGAACACTACGGCCGCATCCGCGCGATCATCGACAGCAACGACAACCGCGTCAAGTCCATCGGCCCCTCCGGCGCCGCCCGCATCATGGGCCTCTCCGGAGTCCCCGAGGCCGGCGCCGAGTTCCGCGTCATGATCAACGACAAGCGCGCTCGCGAGCTCGCCGCGGAATACGCGCGGCAGAAGAAGGAGGAGATGCTCGGCGGCGTCACCCAGGCCCGCTCCGCCGACGACATCTTCAAGAAGCTCCACGAGGCCGAGAAGCTCGAACTCGACATCATCCTGCGCGCCGATGTGCAGGGCTCCGTCGAGGCCGTCGTCGGCGCCATCGAGCAGATCAAGAGCGACAAGGTCGTCTGCAACATCATCCAGAGCGGCACCGGCTCCATCACGTCCAACGACGTGCAGCGCGCCGGAAGCGGCAAGGCGGTCATCGTCGGCTTCAACGTCTCGCCCGACGCCGGGGTCAACGCCGAGGCCCGCCACGCCGGCGTGCGCATCAAGACCTTCCGGATCATCTACGAGCTGCTCGAGTTCGTCCGCCAGGAAATGCTCGACCTCCTGCCCGTCGAATACCGCGAGGTCGTCCGCGGCCACGCCGAGGTCAAGCAGCTATTCACCCTCAACCACGTCGGCGTCGCCGCCGGCAGCATCGTCGCCGACGGCACGATCACGATGGCCGGCAAGGCCCGCGTCCTGCGCAACAAGAAGGTCGTCCACACCGGCGCCTTCTCCTCGATCCGCCATTTCAAGGACGAGGTCCAGCAGGTCACCCAGGCCCAGGAATGCGGCATCCTGCTCACCGACTTCGAGGCGTTCCAGGAAGGCGATGTCATCGAGTGCTTCGTCTTCGAGGAACTCCCCAAGGCCCTGTAGCCCGCCGCGCCCCGCCCGAGGACAACCCCGGCATGAGCATCGACCGAATCAAGCGCATCAACGAGATGATCCGCCGGGAACTCGCCCTCGGCCTGTTCCACATCGGACAGGGCGAGGACGCCGACGTCGGTCGCATTTCGTTCGTGGACGTTGGCGTCTCGCGCGACCTGCGCAGCGCCTCCGTCTCCGTCTCCATCCTCGGCACCCCCGACCAGTCGCATGCCCTCATGGCCTGGCTGCACCGCCACCGCGTGGAATTCCAGGCCCACATCGCCAAAACCGTCTCGCTCAAGTACACCCCGCGGCTCTTCTTCCGCGAAACCCACGCCATCGAGAAGGGCGACCGCGTCCTGAACCTGCTGAGCGAGATTCTCCCCGAAGCCGCTTCCCCCGCCGGAACGCCCGATTCCGTCGCGGAAGCCAAGCCCGCCTCAGGAGACTCCCAGGATGAACGCCAGCCGTAGCTTTGCCATCGCCATCTTCGCCGCCCTCGCCGCTCTTGCGGCCCCCGCCCAGGACGCTCCGGCCGCACGGCCCGCCCCCGCGGCCGCCACGCCGCCGGCCCTCGTCCCCGTCGTCGCCGCAGCGCCCGCCGCTTCCGCCGCAGCGCCCGCCGCTTCCGCCGCGACCAACCGCCCCGTCCGCCGCGCCCTGCCGCCCGAGGCGTTCACCACGCCCACCAACTACGTCCTCGTCGTCAACCACCAGGGCGCCGTGGACGCGGCTTGGCTCGGGGAGCATTGCGCCATCATGCAGAAGCAACTCCAGTCCGCCGTCAAGATGGAGTCTGCGGAAGGCCCTCTCGCCGCCAACCCCGGCGCGTTCGTCAAGACCGTCCGCGCCCGCCACGGGAACAACGCCAAGATCGTCCTCGTCCTCTCGAAGGAGGCCGGTCTCGCCCCGATCCTCGCTTCGCCTTACGAATACTGGGCCGTCATGGACGCCTCCTGGGTCGACAACGGGGGAGGGGACGCCGCCCTGCGCGCCGACCGGATGGGCAAGCGCCTCTACCAGACGCTCGGCCACTGCGTCGGTGCCGGCCATCGCATGGAGCGCGAGGCCGTCATGCGCTATACGCCCACGCCCCAGGCTCTCGACGACTGCCTCTCCCACGGCTTCCATCCCCTCAACAGCCAGATCTTCGACACCGTTCGCCGCGGCATCGGCCTCGATGCCATTCGCCTGCGCCCCCGCAAGGAACTCGTCGAACTCGGCATCCTCAAGCCCGCTCCCGCCACGGGCGCCTCGGCGCCTCGGCGCCTGCCCAAATGATCCGCCGCATCGCGGCAACCGTCAACCCCGCGCCCGAAGCGCCTCCAGCACGGCCGTGAAATCGGCGGGCGGAGGCGCTTCGATTTCAATGGCGCCCCCATGGACAGGATGCGGAAACGCCAGCCGCCAGGCATGCAGCATCTGGCGCGAAGGCGGCAGCGGAAGAGCCGCATCCGCTTTCGCGTTGCCGTACGTCGCGTCGCCGGCGACCGGACAGCCGATGTGGCGCATGTGGACGCGGATCTGGTGGGTCCGCCCCGTCTCGATCGCGACGCGCAGCAGCGCGGCGTCGCGGAACGTCTCCGCCACGGTGTAGCGCGTGACCGCGCGCCGTCCGCCCTTCTGCAGCACCGCCATGCGCTGGCGGTGGACGGGGTGGCGCCCGATCAGCGTCTCGAGGCGCCCCTCCGGAGGATCCGGCACGCCGTGGACGATCGCGAGATACGTCTTGTGGACGCCGCCCTCGCGGAACGCCTCGCCGAGCGCGGCCATCGCCGCGTCCGTCTTGGCCACGACGATCGCGCCCGACGTGTCCTGGTCGAGCCGGTGGACGATGCCGGGGCGCTGATCGCCCCCGATGGCGAGGATGCCGGGGCAGTGCGCGAGAATTGCATTGACGAGCGTGCCGTCGCCATGCCCCGCGGCCGGGTGGACGACAAGCGCCGGCGGCTTGTCCACGACGATCACGGAGTCGTCCTCGTAGAGGATGTCGAGCGGCATCGCCTGCGGGACGAGACCCGTCGGCGCCGCTGGAGGCAGGTCGACGACGTAGACTTCGCCTGCATGCACGGCTTGCGCGGCGCCGCGGACCGGCGCGCCGGCGCGGCTGACGCAACCGGACGCGATCAGGGACTTGATCCGGGATCGCGTCAGCTCGGAAACCGAGGCCAGCCACACGTCGAGACGCATCGCATTCGCGCCGGCCTGCTGCACCGTGTATGACTGCGGCATGGCAATTGGGCACTGGCCAGAGATGGCACCCCCACGGGGAATCGAACCCCGCTTTCCAGGATGAGAACCTGATGTCCTAGCCGATAGACGATGGGGGCATGAGGACGTAAAAGTGCGCGAATCTTATCATACGCCGCGCACGGTGTCAATCCCCCTGAAAATCGATTTTGACTAGCGAAGCTCTTCGAGCGCGCTCTTGGCCGTGGCGTGGCCCTGTGCGGCGGCCTTGGCGTAGAAATCGCGCGCCTTCGCGTCGTCCTCGGGGACGCCATATCCTTTGTCGTACATGAGCCCGAGCGCGTACTGCGCGTCGGCGAGGCCCTTCTCGGCGGCGAGGCCGTACCACTTGAGGGCCTCGGCGTAGTTCGGGGCGCCGGCTTCGCCCTTGAACAGGATTTCTCCCAGTTGGTACTGGGCGGGGATGGAACCGCTCTCGGCGGCCTTGCGGTACCACATCGCGGCCTGGACGAGATCGGGCGTCTTGCGCCGGTAGCAGCGCTCCGCGTACATGTACTGGGCGGCGACATTGCCCAGCTCCGCGGCGCGGCGCCAGCAGGCGTCGGCTTCCGCGGGGTTGCGTCCGACGCCCTTGCCGGTGTCGTAGAGCCCGGCCAGGGCGATCCAGGCGTCGGCGTGGTCCTGAGCGGCGGCCTTGCCATACCAGGAGACGGCCATGAGCAGATCCCGCTCCACGAGCTTGCCCTCCTCGTAGATCGCTCCGAGGCAGAACTGCGCGCCGGCGTTTCCGCGCGCGGCGGCCTCGCGGTACCACGCCAGAGAGCTTTCGGCATGGGCGGGGATGCCGTTCGTCGCGGCGGCCTCGGGGGCGGCCTTGACGCCGGAGAACGCGCCGCGCGCGGCGCGGGCGGCTTCGATGTCGTAGACGCCGTCCCGACCCGTGGCGGCCCGTTCGTAGTCGAAGGCGCCGCGGCTGCGGTACGCTGAATCGAGGTCGTACGCGCCCGCGATCCCGGGCATCGCAAACACCATGAGGATCATCTTCAAAATGCTGTTCGGCTTCATCGCTGTCATCCTGTTTCCGCAGGCTCCGGCCACGCCCTACTCGATCATCGTCGCCGGCGGCCCGCCTGCATTCACCCGGCTCGAGGAGAATACCACGATCAAGCAGGGGAAATCAAGACGCCTGCGGAACCCAGACGTTGAAGCCTCGCGCGGTTTTCTGGTATAGTGGGACTCCGAACGAGAAGAGCGGCTCCCAGGCGGAGCCGCCGCAGGCATCCCACTCAGGACATCCACGCATTCGCCATGATCGACACCGTTGAACTGATGCGAAAGGTCGGAAACATCCGAATCCTCACCTCGCGCCTCGTCGACGACCATCTCGCCGGCGACTACCATTCGTCCTTCAAGGGCCAGGGCATCGAGTTCGACGAGGTCCGCGAATACATCGTGGGGGACGACGTCCGCAGCATCGACTGGAACGTCACCGCCCGCACCGGTTTCCCCCACATCAAGCGTTTCGCCGAGGAGCGCGAGCTGACCGTCGTCTTCCTCGTCGACGTCTCCGGCTCCCAGTCCTACAGCTCCACCCCGCGCACGAAGGCCGAGCTCGCCGCCGAGCTCACGTGCCTGCTCGCCCTCACCTCGATCCGCAACCAGGACAACATCGGCCTCGTCCTCTTCTCCGACCGCGTCGTCAAGGCCCTGCCGCCCCGCAAGGGCCGCAAGGCCGTCATGCGTCTCGTGCGCGAGGTCCTCGCCTCCGACCAGGCCTGCGGCGGCACCGACATCGCCGGCGCCCTCGATTTCCTCAACTCCGTCATGCGCCGCAAGGCCGTCGTCTTCCTCGTCTCCGACTTCCAGGACGCCGGCTGGGAAAAGCGCCTCGCCACCACCGCCCTCCACCACGATCTCGTCTGCTGCCACCTCGCCGACCCCTGCGAACGGCGCCTGCCCGACGCGGGCGTCCTCGAACTGGAAGATCCCGAGACCGGCGAGGCGCTCTGGGTCGACACCGCTTCGCCGGCCGTGCGCGAAGGCTTCGCGGCCCAGGCGGATCAACGGCTGGAGAACCTGAAAACGCTCTTCCGGCGCAACCGGATCGACGCGATGTTCCTCTCCACGGACCAGGATCCGATCCACGACGTGCGCGCCTTCTTCCGCCGCCGAGCCGCGAAGTCGCGGCGGGCCGTCTCATGAGCGCCCTCGGCCGGCTGGCCCGGCGCGCGCGCCAGACCGCCGCCGCCGCGCCCCCGGGCGTCGCGCGCCTCGCCGCGCTCTGCATCGTCGCCCACGTCGTCCAGCGCGTCGTCGCCGCCTCTCCCGTGCGCACCGTCCTGCTCGGCCCCGACGCCTCCGCCCACCTGCTCGTGCAGGATCCGCTCGCCTTCCTCTTCGCCATCCACGGCATCGGCCTCTCGCTGGGCTTTTTCTGGACGCCCTTCACCTACGTCTTCCTCCACGGCTCCTGGCTCCACCTCGCGATGAACCTGGTCGGCTTGCTCGTCTTCGGCGGCGCCGTCGAATCCCTCGCCGGGCGGCGGACGATGTTCGCGCTCTTCGCCGGCTCGGGGCTCGTCGGCGGCCTCGCCTGGACGCTGGCCAGCGGTCTCGCCTCCGCCCAGCCGTGCATGGGCGCTTCGGCGGCCGTGCTCGGCCTCGCCGGCGCCTACGCGGCGCTGCGGCCTCGCGACGAGTTCGTCCTCTACATGCCGCTGCCCGTCACGATGCCGGCCTGGCTTCTCGCCGTTGTCCTCTTCGCCGTCAACGCGCTCGAACTGCGCTACGTGGAATCCAACGTCGCCTACCTCGCTCATCTCGCCGGCATTGCCGCCGGCATCGCCGCCGGTCTCGTCCTGCGCCTACGGCGGCACCGTCACCCCTCCGCCACGCCATGAACATCCGCCGCCCCGCCCTCCTCGCCGCCGGCTTCGCCGCGACGCTCGCCTCCGCCGCCACATCGGCTCCGCCGACCGCGGTCGAATCGCCCTACG
This sequence comes from uncultured Lentisphaerales bacterium, assembly GCA_964451695.1. Taxonomy (GTDB): domain Bacteria; phylum Verrucomicrobiota; class Kiritimatiellia; order RFP12; family UBA3636; genus JAAZAI01. Next base: position 8,758 of record CAYVJM010000078.1, read on the forward strand.
GCGAAATGCGCGCCTACACCGAGGCGCTCGTCCTGATCCTCAACCGCCACGTCGAGAAGACGTCTTTCAAGGACCTGACCTACGCCGCCATCGACGGCATGCTCGCGTCCATGGATCCGTACAGCAACTACCTCCGCGCGGACGACCTCAAGGCGTTCGACGACGACTCCGAGGGCCGCTTCACGGGCATCGGCATCGTCGCCAGCGAGATCGACGGCAAGTGGATCGTGGACTATCCGATGCCGGGTTCGCCGGCCTTCCGCGCCGGCATCCGGGCCTTCGACGAGATCGTCGCGGTCGGCGGCGAGAAGCCGGCGGACCGCTCGTTCGACGAGGCGATGGAACGCATCCGCGGCGAAGTCGGCACCGTCGTCGTCCTGACGCTGCGCCGCGAAGGCGTGGACGCGCCCTTCGACGTCTCCGTCAAGCGCGCGGCCCTCCACGTGCCCACCGTGCAGTCCGCGCGCATCCTGCCGGGCGGCTTCGCCTACGCCTACATCGCGAAGTTCGGCGAGCACACGTCCGCCGAGTTCTACAAAGCCCTTCCCGGACTTCTCGCCGCCAAGCCCAAGGGGTTCGTCCTCGACCTGCGCGACAACCCCGGCGGCCTGATCGTCGAG
>CAYVJM010000079.1:0-1008 GCA_964451695.1 uncultured Lentisphaerales bacterium
GAAGGAGAGCTGGACACGTAGAGAATAATCTGGCCGTTAGCATCGGGCGCAATGCGCTTGAAGCTGAGTAGGGCGGTGTTGCCGAGGGTTGCGATGCTGCCAACGGTGGTAGTTCGCCCAGCAAGGGTGATGACGGTTGTTCCTGCCGAAACGTCCCGGTTGCAGAGGAAGTCGAAGTTGTAGGTGGCGTTCACGTCGAGCTCTGTGAATGAGTAGTCGATGTTTTTCGCGCTGTTGTAGACGGCCAAGAAGGACTTCATCATCGCATCCGAGAAAAGCGAGGCTCCCGGTGATCCGGTGAAATCGGTGAGCGAAGAATTCTTTGAACCAAGGGTCGGGCCATTGGCTACGTCCAGCATGGTGAGGTTCAAACCCGTGGCGACACCGGCGGTGTCAACAAGGTTTGAAACGTAGTTCCTGTAGTAGTAGGACGGCGTCGTCGACCCGTTGGCAATTTCGTTGTAGGCGACCATCTTGGAACCGTCGAGCGTCGAGACGGCGGTTCTCGTGCCCGGGGTGCCGTTCGCGCTGATGTCGATGATCACCGGCGCTGCCGATGCGGAGAAACAGAGTGTCGCCGATGCCAAGATGACGCCTAGAGCCGGAATATCGCGCATGTGCATGGAGTCCTCGCTGTTCGGGTTCAGAGTGGGTGCTGCCGTTTTCAAGACAACCGCTTGTTCTCAGAAAACGCGAGCATCATAGAGGAGGACGTGACGAGAAGTCAAGTCAAATAAATCAAAAAGATAACATTGGGCAAAGCATTCGTGCTATTTTCAGATCACTTTGTCTTTGTGTCAATGCAAAATCACAAATAAATCCTTGATGGATAAGATGATAGTCCAAAAATAAGCTTCGGTCAATATCGCTTGCAGCGATGCTCGTGAATGTGGTATATTTGACCCAAAACACCGAAACGCCTCCCTCTCGATCCTGGAATTCTGCGTTTTTGAACCATCATTGGAACCTGCATGACCAACGGAGAAACCACGCCGTGACCACGACCCA
>CAYVJM010000079.1:1018-9231 GCA_964451695.1 uncultured Lentisphaerales bacterium
TATTCGTCGTTGGGCCAAAGCAACAAATACAAATAAAACATTGATTTATAATAATATAAACATAATAATCCCTTCATTCAAATTCGCTTGCTCCCACGCTATCGCTTATGATATATTTGACCCAAAACACAGTGAGCCATCCCGCTCAATCCCAAGAAATTTCGTTTTGAACCAGAATCGGAGCCAGCATGATCAACGGAGACGCCACGCCGTGAACACGACCCAGACTCTTCACTTCGGATGCACGGAGGTCGACCTCATCGCGGAGGGCGACCGCTGGATCGGCCTCGGCGCCGTCCGAGCGCCGGCCGGCACGCTCCTGCGATCGCCGCAGCGTCCGATGGCGCCCGCGCTGCGAAACCCGTTCGGCGTCGCGCTGCTCAACTGGCGCGTCGAGGGGACGCGGTGCGGCCCCGGTGATCGCCACGTGATCGACCTGGGCTGCGACCGTCTCGACGGCGGCCCGATGGAATTCATGCTCCACACCGTGCGGCCGCGGTGGAACACGGCGGACTGGAGTCTCGGATGCCGCCCCGCGACAGGCACCCGGCTGTCGCTGGAGCTCTGGCCGGTCGAACGCGTCCTCGGCGGACGTCGCTTCGCCGGGTTCGGCTATCAATACCGTTACGAAAGCCCCGACATCCCCCAGTACAAGATCCTCGACCAGGCGACGTGGGAGATCGGTGGCAACGCCATCGGCAACGAGATCTGGCTGCGCGGCGCGGAGCCGTCCATCCACCCCGTGAAATCTCTGGGCGACTACTACTCCAGCGAGTGGTATCTCCCCGGCATCGCGAACCCCAACATCTTCCAGTTCAAGCCGCTCCAGACCCACCTGCAGGGCTTCACGTTCACGGCCGCCGCCCAGGGCATCCTCGTCACGTGGACGCCCGCCATGCACCACGTGCGCACCCTGATCCAGAAGGACCGGGGCAGCGACCGGATCGTCCACCTCCACGAGCATTGCGCCGACCTGGGGTCGACGCTGGCCAGCGCGCCGATGGAAGTCCTCTTCTGGTCGCGCGGCGGCACGGACCGCATCGACCGCGCCAACGCCTACGAAGACGTCCGCGAGCTGGTTCACGCCACGCTCCACGAGCGCGCGGGTCTGGCGCGCGAGCGCATCGGCGTCTCGGGCATGATCGAGGAGTGGGGCGCCGCCGACCTGCGCGACTACGCCGAGCGAGGTCTCCCGAAGCTGCTGGCCGCCGGGGTGCGCACCGTCGATCTGGCCAACCACTTCGAAAACAACATGAACACCTACGGTGTCGACAACATGTGCTGCACGGTCGACCTGCGGGTCGCGGAGTCCGTCGGCGAGGACAACCTCCGGAACTTCTGCCGGATCGCCGCCCGGGGCGGAGCCGCCGTGCGTATGTGGGGCAACACGTCACTCTCCACGATCTCAAGCCTGCTCCTGGGCGAAAGCCCCGATTCGGCCGATCTCCCGTCGCGCATCCGCCTGCGCCCCGCCGCCGATTCGCCGGCGCAGACTGTCTTCCGGACGCCTCAGGCCTGGGTCCGCGACCCCTCGGGCTCGATCGAGGCCGACCACTACCGGCCGCGCTTCGCCGTCATGAACCTCCGCGATCCCGGCGTCCGAAAATACTGGCTCGACGCCTGGCGGCACGCGGTCGAGAGCATCGGGCTCGGCGGCATCTTCCTCGACAGCAGCTTCAACCTTTCAAGCGACAAGTTCCATTGGTGGCAGGACGAGCGGGCCCGCAGCGGCGGCGGGGCCACCGCCGACCAAGCGCACCTCCTCGTCCACCAACGGCCGTCCGCCGCGCCGACCGCCACCATCCAGAGCCTCTACCTCGCCCACCTCGAGGTCGTGGCCGAGATGCAGCGGATGGGCTGCCGCTACTGCGGCGAGGACCAAGGCGTCTTCGGCGTCCACCGCACCGGATGGAACATTCCCACCAACCTGAACGCGCTCTTCCTCTGGGCTGACTGCCTCCAGAACTTCGACGTCCCTCTCCTGCGCGAGATCGGCGCGAACCCCGACGACGTGTTCTTCAAGGCGCTGGCCTATCGCGCCGTGTGGATGCTGCATTGGAATCCGCGTCACGACTGCCTCTCGTTCCACCAATATCAATTCCGAGGAGACTTCGACGCCCCGACCGAGTATCATCTTGGCCTGCTACGGGCCTTCGACGCCGTCGAGGCCCGGATGCGCCGTCGCGTCATCCTCCCCGGGGAGGCCGGCGTCCGCTACGAGGCCCCGGACGGCTCGCTCGTGCTCTGGACCTTCCAGGATCTGGAACTTCCCGTTTCCGGAGAGGTCGGCGTCCGCGACGTCGTCGGCAACCGCTCCTGGACCGCGCGGGGAACACTGTCCTTGAAGAAGCACCAGGTCATCGTCGTCGATCGCGCGGCCGCGCTGTCGTGACGCTCCGCCCGCCGCCCGCCAACCTAAGAGAGACAATCCCGATGAAGTCAACGCCCGCATCGCATTTCGCCCGCGTCGCCTCCTGCGCCGGCCTTCTGGCCGCCGCGTCCGGTCTCCCGGAGGCGGGGCTCGCCGCCCCGTCTGCCGTGGCAGGCGGGATCCCCGTCTCGGTCGCGCTCGACAAGCCCGCCTATCTGACGCTGGTCGTCGACACTCCGGAGGGCCGCCGCGTCCGCAACCTCGTCGCCGAGACGCGTTTCCCCGCCGGGACGAACACGCTGACCTGGGACGGCTACGACGATGACGGACGGCTTGTCGAACCCGGCGACTACCGCATCCGCGGCCTGCGCCACGACGGTCTGCGACTCTACTACGAGTTCAGCGTCAACTCGCCGGGCAATCCGCCGTGGTTCACCAAAGACCGCTCCGGGGCCTGGATGGCCGACCACTCCCTTCCCGCTTCCGCCGTGTTTCTCCCCGCCGGACTGTCGCCATACGGGAACGGGCAGCCGCAGGTGATGCTCGGCGGCATCGTCGCCGAATGCGGCGACCCCACGATCTTCGCCAGCGAAGCCGGAAGGAAGCTCTACGGCGACCACTTCTTCGGCTGGGACGGTTGCGCCGCCGCCGCCTGCGACATCGCGGCGAAAGGGCAGCCCGACATCTTCGCCTACCTGCTGATGGCGAACCAGCCCGACACGCTGCGCCTCCGCGGCATCCGCCGCAACGGGACCGGCGTGGAAATCGCCGAGCACAAGACGCGGGGTGCGATGCCTCGCGAGCCCGCCAACATCGGCCTCGCCCTGGCCGTCCGCAACGGCCTGGCCGCCATCAGCGTTCCCGTGGACGACGAGATCCTCTTCGTCGATCTCGAAGCCGGGAAGATGATCGGCAGCATTCCGCTTGCCGCCCCCCGCGGCCTCTGCTTCAATGCCGCCGGCCAGTTGTTCGCCATCTCGGGCGCAACCGTCGTCCGGCTTGATCTCGGTCTGAAGGCGGGCGCCCCCTTCGTCCGGCAGTCTCAGACGATCGTGGCCCGCCATCTCGAAGCCCCGTACGCGCTGGCCCTCGATGCGAAAGGCGCCATCTACGTCACCGACCAGGGCAAGAGCCACCAGGTCAAGGTGTTCTCGCCGACCGGCGCCCCCGTCAGGGCGATCGGGCGTCCCGGCGGCCTGCAGCTCGGCCGCTACGACGAACTCCGGATGCAAAACCCCGAAGGGCTCGCCCTCGACAGCCGCGGCCAGCTCTGGGTCTGCGAATACGACGCCTGGCCCAAGCGCGTCTCGGTCTGGGACGCGGCGACCGGCAAGCTGGTCAAAGGCCTCTACGGCCCCCCGCAATACGGTGGCGGCGGCACCATCGATCCCGAAGACCCCACGCGGCTCTTCTACGCCCAGTACGGCAACCTGACCCAGTGGCGGCTGGACTGGAGCAAAGGCGAGGCGAAACTCGAGAGCATCTGCGTCCGCAGACAGCTCATGGACGCCCCCGAAGACATCGCGCGCTGGCATCAGCACGTTCCGGAACGCCCTGTGAGCCTCAACGGGCGGACCTACCTCGTCCCCACGTTCTCCGGGTTTCTGCGCGGCAACGACAATGCCCCGATCTTCCTCCTCGGGGACGACGGCGTCGCTTGGCCTGTTGCCTTCGTCGGCACGTTGCGCCGCTGGGCCCGCGATGGCGTCAAGGTCCTGGACGACGTCGTCGACGCCTACCCGAAAGACCCCGCGCTCTCCTGGCTCGACAACTACAACGACACCGTCGTCGCATGGTCCGACAAGAACTTCGACCACAAGGTGCAGGCGGATGAGTTCACCTTCCGGTCGTTCCCCGAATTGTCCGTCACGACAGCGGACGGCAAGACGCGCCGCCTCAACCGCAAGGAAATGATGTACTGCCTGCCCGATCTCTCCGCCGTCTTCGGATGGCACGTGCGGATCGACGCACCTGCGTTCGACGCCAACGGCGTGCCGCGCTACGACCTCGCGACGATGCGCGCCCTGGTTCCGCCCCGCCCCGAATACGGCGGCTCCGAAGAGGGCCACGGCGGATTCCTGACGCCCGACGGGCAGATCATGCTCGATGGATTCCACGCGGTCGACGCGAACGGCGAGACGCGCTGGCGCTATCCCGTCCTGGACGCGCGGAAGCTCCCGCAGCAAGGCGGCGACGTCAACGAGCCCACCCGGTTGCTGGGCCCCGTCGTCAAAGCGGCCCAAGGCGACGCCGGCCTCTGGTACGCGGTCAACGGCGAACGCGGCAACATCTTCCTGATGACCACCGACGGCCTCTACATCCAGACGCTCGCCGGGCACATGTCCGCCACGCCGCTGCTCAGATACCCCGCCGCGACGCGAGGGATGCTGATCGACTCGCCCGAGTCGCACATCAGCTTCGAGGACGAGCATTTCCATCCCACCATCACCCAGACCCGGGACGGCCGCGTCTTCCTCGTCGCCGGCAAGGAGCATTCCTCGATCTTCCGCGTGGAAGGCTTCGAGGCCATCCGCCGCCTCGCTCCGAAGCGTTTGCGCGTCGACGCGGCCGCGCTCGCCAACCTCCCGGCTCGGGTCGCCCGCATGGAATCGGACGCCCTCGCGAGCAAACTGCCCGTCGCCATCGGCCGGAAGCCGCCCGTCCTCGACGGCCGTCTCGACGACTGGTCCGCCAAGACGGCTTGGGCGCGTTTCGACGCGCGGGCCTCGGCCGCCTTGCGCGTCGTCGGCGACACGCTCTACCTCGCCTATCGCACCGGCGACCCCGATGCCATCAAGAACGACGCATCGGACGCGCGGTTCCTCTTCAAGAGCGGCGGCGCCTTCGACCTCCAGATCCGCCCCGACAATCTTTCCGCCGGATCCCGCCAGCTCCTTCCCCAGGATCGCCGACTCCTCGTCGCCGACGTCCGCGGCAAGATGACCGCCGTGCTGTATCATCCGGAAAAGGCGAGCACGCCCGAAGACCGGAAGATCGTCTTTGAAAGCCCGATCGGCCGCGTGCTCTTCGACCAGGTCGAAGACGTCAGCGCCCGCGTCAAGGTCGCCGGCGCCGGCGGCGAATTCGAAGTGGCCGTGCCCCTCGCGCTGCTCGGGCTCGAGGGCACGCCGAGCATCGGGCAGGAGGCGCGCGCCGACATCGGCCTGATCCGGGGCGACGGCTCGCGCAACATCCAGCGCCTCTGCTGGCACAACCGGGACACGCTGCTCGTCTCCGACATCCCCTCCGAAGCGCGTCTCGAGCCCATCAACTGGGGGCTTTTCCGGTTCGTCGCCGACGAGGACTTCGACGACGGCGGCCTCGTCCTCGGCGCCGAAAAGGCCCGCCGCAACGGCTCCGGCTTCCTACTCAAGCGCCTTTCCGGGGACGACTTCGTGATCGGCTTCTGGAACAGTTCCGCCGACTTCCTCGAATGGAAGGATCAGCCCGTCAAGCCCGGTCGCTACGACGTCGAGCTGCTCTACGGATGCGGCAACGCCAAGCCGAACGCCTTCGTCTTCGAATGCGGCGGGCAGACCCTTCGGGGGACGGCCGCCAACACGGGCGGCTGGGACCAGTACGCCACCCTGCGACTGGGCGTGCTGGATCTCCGCGAGCCCTCCGCTTCCTTCGCCCTCCGCGCCGTCACGGCCGATGGCGGGCTCATGGACTTCAAGACCCTCCGCCTGATCCCCCAGGGGAAATGAACCCACATTCTTTCAAGCCAAGGTGACTCCATGACGACAGACTACGACAAGAAGGTTTACGAATCGCTGCTGGGCAAGGTGATCGGCGTCTATCTGGGCCGGCCCTTCGAGGGCTGGGACAAGAAGACCATCGAGCAGCGCCTCGGCACCATCCGCGGCTACGTCCATGATCGGCTCAACGTCCCGCTCGTGGTCACGGACGACGACATCTCCGGCACCTGCACCTTCATCCGCGCCCTCGAGGATTCGGGGCGCTATGCGGAGACCCCGGAGGCGTTCTTCGGCGAGACCTGGCTCAACTACATGTTCGAACGGCAATGCATTCTCTGGTGGGGCGGCAAGGGCATTTCGACGGAGCACACGGCTTTTCTGAACCTGAAGAACGGAATCCCCTCGCCGGAGAGCGGATCGGCGGCCCGCAACAGCCGCATCGTCGCCGAGCAGATCGGCGCGCAGATCTTCATCGACGCGTTCGGCATGGTGGCGCCCGGCAACCCGGCGCTGGCCGTCGAGCTCGCGAAGAAGGCGGCCCGCGTCTCGCACGACGGCGAGGCCGTCTACGCCGCGCAGGTCGTGGCGGCCCTCGTCAGCCTCGGTTTCGTGGAACGCGACATCAACCGCCTTCTCGACGAGGCCGTCAAGTTCATCCCCCGCGATTCGCTCATCGCCCAGATCCACCGCGACGTCCGCGTCTGGGCGGCGGAGGACGGCGACTGGCGCCGGACGTACGACCGCATCGCCGCGAAGTACGGCTACCCCCTCTACGGCGGCGGCTGCCACGTCGTGCCCAACCACGCCATCATGGTCATGGCCTGGGCGTATTCCGGCAACAACTTCCACCGGGCGATGAGCATCATCGCCACCGCGGGCTGGGACACCGACTGCAACGCCGCCAACGTCGGGAGCGTCATGGGCCTCGTCGCAGGCCTCGACGGCATCGTCGCGGACTACGACTACCGCACGCCCTTCGCCGACCGCGTCCAGATCCCGACGGCCGAAGGCACGGACTCGGCCAGCGACGTGCTGCGCATCGCCGGCAAAATCGCCGCCATGGGGCGCAGGATCATGGGCGAGGCGCCTCTCCCCGAGCCGAAGGCGGGAGCCTGGCACCACTTCGAAATGGACGGCGCGCTCCACGGCTACCAGACCGACGACTTCTCCTTCGAGATGCGCGGCAACGCCACCGTCTCCAATCGTGCGTTCCCGACCGCCTCCGGCTCGCGCCACGCGCTGGAGATCGCTTTTCGCACCGGCTCGTCCTCGTTCGCCCGCGTCCTCACCCCGACGATGATCTTCAACCCCGGGGGCAGCGCCTACGCGAATCTCTCCACCCCGCATCTCTACAACGGCATGACGGTCCGCGTCCAGGGCGCGGTCCGCTCCCTGACGACGCCCGCCTCGCTACGGCTGGTCGCCTTCACGACCGACGATTTCGGGAGCCGGGCCTCGGCCTCGCTGGCTTCGGACTGGACGCCGCTGGCCGCGGACAAGCCGTTCGTGGCGAGCTGGGAGATCCGGGGCTGCGAATCCGCGGCGATCGTCAGCTTCGGCTTCGAGTTCGCCTCGGCGTCCGTCTGCCAGGGCGTCGTGGACGTCGACAGCGTGTCCTACGACGGGAACGCCTCGGTGTCCTACGAGGTGGCGATCCCGCACCGGTCCCCCGACAACTATACGGGCTGGATTTCGAATCTCGACTCCGTCTTCGGCCCTCTGCCCAACTTCCCGGAACCGGCGGAGCGCATCTGCAAGAATCAGGGCCTCGGCTTCCTCGTCACGGGAAACCGCTATTGGTCGGACGTCTCGGTGCAGGCCAAGTTCTCGTTGCTTCTGGCCGACGCCGCGGGCCTCGTCTTGCGCTATCAAGGCACGCGCCGCTTCTATGCCGTGGTCCTGGCTGGCCGGACGCTCCAGATCCGCCGCTACTGCCATGGAATGACGGTGCTCGCCGAGACGGCCTACGAGACGGCGCCGGGCCAGTTCCTCGCGATGAAGGCCGAGGCGGCGGGGGACCGGATCGCGGTGTCGATCGACGGCGTGGAGCGGCTGAGCGCGGAGGACGACGCGTTGACGTGCGGCGGCGCGGGGTATTGCGTCGAGAGCGGCGTCTGCGCCTTCCGCGAAACCCGGGTTGTCGC
>CAYVJM010000080.1:0-9066 GCA_964451695.1 uncultured Lentisphaerales bacterium
GTGGGTTCGAATCCCTCTACTCGTACCACTTTCGAAGCCCTGCAAGCCAAGCGCCTGCAGGGCTTCTTCGTATCCGGCTGGTGACGATACCGAGGATGGGCATCCGACATGGCATCCGACAACGGCGCCTTCTTTGCGCGCGGGTCGACCCCGCCCGAGACGCTAGCCCCCTAGCGACGCAGCGCGAGCGGAGGTCCGAGGATTTCGCGCAACAGCACGGCGCGGCGCGCGACGGCCGCCGCCTGGGCGGAGGAACTCGCCCCGAATACCGGATGGGCCAGACCGGTCTGGCGCATTGCCGGGGCAAAAGCCGCCGGCGCCTGGACAGCGACTGCAGGCGGGAACTCGGGCACGAGGCCAGCGGCGTGCGCCGCTGGGAGTGTGGAAGACGAGACGGCTGGAGCCGCGCGCCGGGGCGCCGTTGCGGTGGGCGGAACGGCTGGCGGCGCGCGATGTGGCACTGTCGCGGCCGCGGGCCGATCGCGCCGCTCGTTCTGCGAAGACGGCGCCCCGGTTTGCTCCACGTGCTTGCGTCGCGCCGCTTCGCGGACTTTTTCGCGGAGCCGGGCCTGGAGATCTGCATCGGGCGGCGCGACCTCGGGATGGAGCACGGGCTCGTCTTGAGCCGCCTGGGCCTGACGCTTGAGATCCTCAAGAAACTCGGCGATGCTCTTCGCGCCTTCGCCGCCCTCGGCGGAGGGCGAAACGCCTCCAGTGCCCCCGCCGGCGGGCCGGTTGCGGCCTACCTTCGAGAACTCCTTCGACACCTTCGCCACCACCACGGCGACGACGATGATCGGAATGAGGAGGTCGAGTCCCATTTACTTGTCGCTTTCGGCGGATCCCGGACCGGCGATCGAACGCCGCATGTCGGTATCCGACTCGATGTTCTGAAGCCGGTAGTAGTCCATGACGCCGAGCTTGCCTTCGCGCAGCGCCTCGGCCATGGCCCTGGGCACCTCGGCCTTAGCCTCGACGACCTTGGCCTGCATCTCCTGGACCTTGGCGCGCATCTCCTGCTCGAGGGCCACGGCCATCGCGCGGCGGCCCTCGGCTTCAGCCTGGCGGAGTTGCTTGTCCGCATTCGCGCGCTCGGTCTCGAGCTGAGCGCCGACGTTCGCCACGTCGGAGACGCCCGCCACGGAGATGTCCGCAATGTCGATCGACACGATCTCGAAGCCCGTCTGCGAGTCGAGACCGCTGGCGAGCACCTTGGCGGAGATCTGGTCGGGGTTCTCGAGCACATTCTTGTAAGTCGCGCAGGAACCGATCGACGAGACGATGCCCTGGCCGACGCGCGCGATGATTGTCTCCTCGTTGGCGCCGCCGACAAGGCGGTCAATGTTCGCGCGCACCGTCACGCGGGCCTTCACCAGCAGGCGGATGCCGTCCTTGGCGACGGCGTCGAGCATGCCGCTCCCGCTGGCGCCGGTCTTCGGCGCCGGACAGTCGATGACCTTGGGATTGACCGAGGTGCGAACCGCCTCGAGGACGTCGCGCCCGGCTAGGTCGATCGCCGTGGCCTTCTTGAAGTCGAGGCGAATGCCGGCCTTGTCGGCCGCGATCAGCGCGTTGACGACGTTGATGACGTCGCCGCCCGCGAGGAAGTGGCCTTCCAGCAGATCCGTGCTGATGGAAAGTCCCGCCTTGACGAGCCGGATGCGCGCGTCGACGATCAGCGCCGGGTTGACGCGACGGAACTTCATGCCCACCAGCGACCAGAGCGACACCTTGGCGGACGAGACGGCCGCGCGCAGCCAGATCCCGATCACCTGGAAGACCATGCCCACGACAATCAGCGCGACGATGCCGAAAACGATGATGAGAATCCCTGCCATCCTGTCCATGTTGTGCCCCCTCGTTTGGGTTGTTGTGTGAAACCGGTTGAACGCGAAAGCCAGCTAGGCCTTGGCGACGACGACGCGGTTGCCCTCGACTTCGAGGACCTTTACCTTGGCGCCCGCCTCGATGTTCTCGCCGCGCGTGACGACGTCCACGCGCCGCCCGGCAATCTCCGCGAAGCCAGCCGGCCGCAGCGTGGTGCTCGCGACGCCCTGCGCCCCGACGAGCGTCTGAAGCCCTTCGTCGGCCGCATGCGATTCGCGCAGATCGGCGGCGAGGGATAGCCGGCGCCCGAAGAAGCTGTTCGGAAAGAGCCGGACGACTAGGAAGAGCATGGCGCCGCCGACGAGCACGGCCAGCACGGCCAATGCGACGCCCAACACCCCGCCCACCGTCGAGATCGCGTAGACCGCCGCCCAGAGGATGACCAGCGCGCCGACAAACCCGGCAACCCCGCCGGGAACGAAAATCTCCAGCGCCATGAGAACCGCTCCGGCCAGCACGAAAGCCAAGTACGTTTTCATGGCGCCGATTCTAGCAGACGCCGCACGCGAACACAAGCGTCATGCGGAAACCGTTGAGGCAAGCTGCTTGGGGTTCGCTCGAGCCGCGAGGGCGCGGCGACGCACGTGCAGGAAGAGCAGGCAGGCGAAAAGCAGCGCGGGGAAGGCGGCGGCCGCGAGCAGGCCGGTCTTGAGGCCCGCCTGGGTCGGATCGAGTCCGGCGAAGAGCCGCGGCGCCGCGTCGGCGGGCAGCGCCGAACGCCAGTCCGAAAGCCAGCCGACGAGGCCCGGACCGATCGAGCAACCCAAGTCTCCGCCCAGCGCGAGCAGTCCGAACATCGCTGTGCCCCCAAGCGGGAAGCGGACCGCCGCGAAGCTCAACATGCCCGGCCAGAGAATGCCCACGAACAGCCCGCAGATCGCGCACCCGGCCAGGGATAGCGCCGGTGTGGCGGCCAGGGCGGCGACGACATACCCGGCCGCGCAGACGAGCGCGGACACGGCCAGGCACCGACGCAGGGGCAGCCGCGCCCCCCAGATCCCGAAGGCGGATCGCGCGACGGCCATCATCACGGCGAAGAGGCAGGGGCCGAGCAGGTCGCCCAGCGCCTTGTCCACGCCCAGCCCCCGCTCGGCGAAGAGCGACGCCCACTGCGCCATCGGCTGCTCGGCAGCGCCGGCGCAGATCATCAAGAAGAGAAACACCCAGAAGACACGCCTCGAAAATAGGCATCGGAACGTCATCGCCGTCTGACCCTCGCAAATGATCGGATAGATCGGCACCTTCAGGAAGAGCAGACCGGTCCCGATGGGCACGAGGGCCCAGGCCATCGCGAGCCATCGCCATTCGCCGATGCCCACGAGGGCGAAATAGGCGGTGGAGAACGCCACCACGGCCGTGTAGCCCCAGCAGTAGAACGAATGCAGCAGCACCATCTCGGCGCTCTTCTCCTCCGTCGGCAGCGCGTGGAGGATCGGGCTGGCGATCACCTCGAGGAGACCGCCCCCAATCGCCATCAAGATCGTCGCCGCCACAAGGCCCGCGAACGGGTTGTCCATGATCGGCGGCAGCACGCCAAAAAGCAGCAGCCCCCCGGCGGCGACAACCTGGGAGAGGACGGCCATGGGTCGGTAGCCGAAGCGGTCGACCGTGCCGGCGGCGACGACGTCCGTGACGATCTGCACGCCGAAGTTGACGGCGACGAGGAGGCCGATCTGGCGGAGCGGTATCGCATAGCTGTCGTGGAAAGTCGCGAAAAGCAGCGGGGCGAAGTTGATGATGATCGATTGGACGAACATCCCCAGATAGCAGGCCCGTTTCGTGTGGTGGTAGGTTAAATGCATTGAGAGAAAAAACCGGTATCGCTTCGGAATCCGCCACGCAGGCAACGATTCATCGAGCATCCGTCCGAACCCCGGACGCCTGTTGAAATACACAACCCGACGCTTAGGCGCGCGCCTTGGCGTCGGGTACTTGCTCCGTGCCATGAAATCGCCGCATCCTAGCAAACGACGCCGCAAACGGCAAGCGACAACGGGTGCGGGTTCGCGGGAACGCGCAGGCCGTCCTCTTCCGCGAGCAGCACGGCCTGCACGACGGTGAAGCCCTGCCTCGCCCGCGTTTCGAGATACCGCGCGGCATCCGCCGGCGTGTAGCGGTGAAACAACTCCCACGCCGTGTCCGCGAGCCAGAAGAACGGCGCGCCGCCCTCCCGCCTGAGCATCGTGCCATCGACGACCAGCCGCTTCATCGCGCTTCCTCCGCTTTCGCCGGCCACGCTGCCGCGTCGGCGAGAGTGACGGGCAGATCGACGCGCCGTTTCCGGACTGGAAGCGCAGTCTCGGGTTTCGCGCGTCTCGGCAGCAGGCCCAGTTCGTTAATTTCCAGCGTCAGCCGCAGCGACTTTCCTTTAGCGCAGGCGGGAACGTCCAGGCGGTGGCGTGTGGTGAACGCGGTTCCCAGCGGCCCATGGTAGACGTTGAGGTCAGGGTCGAGCCGTTCGTCGGACTGGGAGACGATCCGCCCCGATTCGTCGAGGGCGTGGATGGACACCATCAGATTGTTCGGGATGACGAACCCAGGCACAGTCTCCCAGCCAAGAGTCACTTCCACATGAGCGCTGCGGGCGTCGAGGCGGCGGAGCGGCGCGACGCCGCGCAGGCGCAAGGCGTCGCCGAAGTACGCGACGTCCGGTGTAGACGAGCCTGGAGGCATCGACGGCGCTCGGTCGGCATGGAGCATGCCTGCGTAGAACATCAGGTCGGCCTTCCAGGCGGGAGCGCGCGGGGACGGCGTCAGCTTGAACACGGTCAGGCCGCCCGCAGCGAACGATTCCGTCTCCGCGCCGGCCTCGATGAGCGCCTCCCGTGTCGCCTCGGCCAGCGCATCCTCCACCGCCACGGCCACACCGTCTGCACGCGGAATCCTGACGTTTGGCAGCACGTTGCGCGCGGTCGCCTCGGTCTCCCGCGAAGTCCACAGCGCGCCCCCCGAGAGCCGATGCAGTTCGCGGGCGTGCCAGCGGTCGGCGTACACGGATGTAATCCCCGCCTCCTGAATGCTCAGGGCCGCCGCCGCCATGTCGAGATCCGCCCGCAAATCGGACGGCACGAGAACCTGGAGGGTCTCGATGGAAGCGCCGCCGGAAGCGGGAGGGTTGGTTTTTCTCAGGCGAAGCTCGCGCACCCGCGTTTTGGCGAAGATCTTTTCCGAACGGTGAGAAACACCCGCGTAATAGAATCGCGGGCCGGACCAGAAGTACCCGGAGTCCTGGAACATGCCGGAAAGTTCACGCCATGCTCCGCCCGCTTCGGATCTCCCGTCGACCGCCCAGCACGCGCTGGCGTCGCGGGAGCGGTTGACGACGCGAAGTCCGCAAACTTCGACGGGGGCGACCAAGGTGATGACCAGTTCGCTTTCGCGAGCGCCTGGAACGGGCTGCAGCTCGGCAAGGGTCTCGCCGTTGTGGTCGCACAGAGCGTCCTTCCAGTTGCGCCCAGAAGAATCGATCATTGCCGTGATTCGACCGGGCGGGAGCACGCCGAAGGTCCACTTCGGGGGCGTGACGTCGTAGTGGACGCGATTGCCCGGCAGTTTCATGAACTTCGCAGTCGCGCACGTGTTCGAGAGGAAGTGGTCGAAACCGCGGAAGTTCTCAAGCACGCCGGGGCTGTCCGCATTTTCCAGACGGTCGAAGTACGGCGCGTAGCGGTACAGGGTCGGCGACACCGCGCAGACTTGCTCTTCCGTCGCCCAGTTGATCCCGTAGAGCATGAAGTCAGCGAAGTACGCCTTCGGCAAATCGGGATGGGAAGCCAGGGTCAGGGCGGAGGCGTGCCAGCGGGTCTTGACCGCGCGGTGCCCCTTCAGGTCCGGCAGATGACCGCCGACCTCGACGCCGATGCACACGATGCCGGCCGCAGCGGCCAGAAGCAGCGCCGCGATCGCTCCGCGATGGCGCGCGACGGCCGCAGAGCGCAGGGTCGCGCCCACGCCGCTCCCTGCCAGCACGGCGAAGAGCGGCACGAACGGCAGGAGATACCGCGCGGAGTTCACCGTGCCAAACGAGGAGAACGCATAGGCGGCCGCGAAGGCGCCCGTGAAGAGCGCGCCGGCCCAGAGCAGACGCCGGAGCGCGGACGGCTCCGCATCGGGTCGGCGCGGCAGGAACGCGACGACCAGCGGCAGGGCCAGCAGAAGAATCGCCGCCGCAGCAAGCGGCTTCCCGGCGGGCTCGTGGAAATTGGCGAAGAGCGCCGGCAGCCGTTCGAAGAAGAGCAGGCGTGCCGTCTGGAACGATTGCCCCAGCCCGCCCGCACCCGATGTGGCGCCGAGCGACTGCCACTCGTGCCCGATGTTCCAGACCCACCACGGCAGGCTGCCGAGGAAGAAGCCCAGCGAGCCCCAACCCAGCACCGCCGGCCGGATCAGCCGAAGGCGCAGTCGCCAGAGGAGCATGGCGCCTGCGGTTGCGACTGCGGGCATCGTCAACCAGAAGTTCCAGAATCCGAGCCCCACGATGAGGCCCAGCGGCAGGAAGCGCCGAGCCCGGACCGTAACTCCGTCCGCCCCGAGGAACACCGCATCGTGCAGCAGCAACACCGTCAACAGCAGCCCCAGCGCATACCCGCCTCGCGGCGAGGCCACGTAGTGAAAGTAGCCCGCGGGGCCGATGAGGCAGAGTGCGGACGCCGCCACCGCCGCCACGGGACCGGCGACGCGCCAGGCCAGACGGTGGACGGCCGCGATCATCGCGAACGCCAGCAACGCCGTGCCGAGGCAGACCGCGAAGGGCGTCGGCCCGAGGAAGAGCCCCAGCAGCGCGCTGAAAGCCGGTTCCAGCGAGCCCATGTACGACTGGCCGTAGAAGAAAACCGGGAAATCGACGCCCGCCAGGATGTGGCGGACCATCAGCACGACCACCGCGTAGTCAGGGTTGCCGTGGAGGGCATACCACTTCGCCCCCAGCACCCGAACGACCAGGCACGCCCCGAGCACGAGCGCCGAGGCGGCGATTGCCGCAACCGACAGCGCCCGGCGCCGGCGCGCCGCCCACCTGCCCAGGGCATTGCCTTCCGCGTCCATCAGAACCTGCTTTCGTAGCGGATGTCGACACGCGACATCCCGTTGGGCCGAATGCCGATGAAGACGACGCCGTTCCCGGCATCGTACGGCTCCAGCGCGGCCGGTGCCGAGACCTTCAGCCGGTCGCTCCAGTTGTAGCGGATGACCGACATCTCCGGCGGCTCGGCTCCGAAATCGACGGAGATCCGGTTGAAGTCCGCATGGACCTTGCCCCGTCCCTCCGCAAAGCGCCCTCCGGAATCCTTCACCTCGAACACGACGTAGTCGCGGTTCGCCGCCTCGTCCCGATCGACCAGCGTGACGACTTCGCGAAAGTGCTCCGGCTCCGAACGATAGCAGGCGATGTGGCTGTTCCGGAAGGAAATCACGTGCGTCACCCCGTGCTGGCGGGCGAAAGCGTAGCAGCCGTCCGGCTGCGCGCGGAAGGCGCGGGGCGGGTAGTTCATCTCCACCATTCCGCGCGGGAAGCCGTAATAGTCGCAGGCCATCATCTCGCGCCCCGTCATAATCGGCAGATACGCGATGTGGCCGCGTCCGTAGGCATGCACCGCCGAACCCGCGAAGAGGATCCGGCCGTCCTCGGGGACGTTCGCGCGGATCCAGCTCGCGAGGTCGTCGACGATCCGGCGCGTCCCCACGTAGGGGTCCGGCGTGCGCCCGGCGTAGTAGCGGGGGACGTTCTGAAGCGAGCAGAACAGCAGTGCCAGAATCGTCGCCTGCAGAAACGGTGCGAACCGCGCGCGCGACGCGAGCGCCCAGCGCAGGTTGCAGGCCGCAGGCAGCGCCAACAGGCAAGAGGCCACGACGCCCATGCGATTGAGCTGCAGATTGGGCACGATGACCGGTCCGAGGGCGAACAAAACCGCCAGGAAGACAAACGTCGCCACGACCCACCGCCGCATCCGCCGCCACGGCATGACCCACATCCCCGCCAGCCCTGCGAAGAGCATCAGGGGGTTCGTGTCTGCGCAGACCGACATCAGGGTCGTCAGGCATTCACGCCGCACGGCGCCTAGCGAGGGCGCTTCGCCCGATGGGTTTTGGAGGACGTGCCCGATCACCTCCTTGCCCAGAAATGCGCCGACGAGCGTGGGCAGCAGCGCGGCGATCACGAGCACCGCGGCCAGCAGAAACGGCCGCCACGTCGCCGAACGCAACCAGCGTCGCGCGTGCGCCAGCACGAGCAGTCCGAAGGGGATCGCGAGCATCAGCATCGGCGGCCACTGGCCCATGAGGAAGAGCGAAACGACCATTCCCGCCAGCATGCGGCCCGAAGGGCGCGGCCGCATCGCCGCGGCGTGCAGGAACGCCAGCGCCGAGGGGAGCATCGCCATGGCCAGCGAGGCGCCGACCGTCCCGAACCGCAGCATCCAGAGCGTGAACAGCGGTCCCTGGGCCAGCGCGAAAATCGCGCCGAGAAGTCCACCCGTCTTCGAGAGACCCGCCGCGCGAAAACCCGCATACGTCATCCACGGCACGAAGAAGACGAACGTGAAGAGCAGCCCATAGGGCGACGCCTCGTGTGGGGGCATTGCCAGCCAGAACGGAAGGCCCAGAAGCGCGTATCCCGCCACCCCGGAGGACGTGATCACGCTGTTGACGACGCCCGCGTTCCAGTAGGGCACGTAGTTCTCGCGCCAAGGAAACGAACCGAGAAACTCGGAGATTCGGAAGAGAAACGAGGGATGGTCGTCCGAATACGGTGCGGTGAAGCCCGTACGCCAGAGCAGCGCCGCGCAGCAGAGGATCTGCGCGGCCACGAGCCCTGCCGCGAGCAGCGCGGGCAGCCAGCGCTTCGGTCTCCACAGCGTGAACAGCGGCACGGCGGCCCACGAGAGGAGGATGAACCACGCCTGCACCGCTTTGCGGCTCGCCCAGGAGAAGCCCGTCGCGATCGGCCAGGAGATGAAGTAGTAATTCGGGATCCACGCCACCGCCGACAGCGCGAAGACGGCGAGCGCCGCGAGCAGGATCCACTCGGACGCCGACAGGCCTGCCCGCCGGAGCCATTCCGACGGACAAGACCGCCCAGGCGCCAAGTCTGCGGTGGCGGCGTCCCCACCCCGCCACCGGCGGCGCGTCCAACGTGATACCGCGAAGGACGCCGCCATGCCCAGCGCCCAGACGGCGAGCAGC
>CAYVJM010000081.1:0-8991 GCA_964451695.1 uncultured Lentisphaerales bacterium
AGCACTGGAATCATAATCCATCGGTCGGGGGTTCGAGTCCCTCTCCCGCCACCAATTTGAACTTGGAAACAAGCGACTGGAGCTTCCAGACCTCTGCGTTTTCAACTTCGACCCGGAGGGGTGGCAGAGCCTGGTTTAATGTACTTGACTCGAAATCAAGCGTAGCGCAAGCTACCGGGGGTTCGAATCCCTCCCCCTCCGCCATTTTCTCCTCCCCCCGAAGACGGGGGTCAGTCGATGATCGAGATCGTCTCCGGCACAATGTAGGTGTAGGCGATTCCGGCGTCTTTCATCATCGCGGCGAATTCCCGGAAAAAGGCGTTCTGCTCGGGGCGCGGCGTCTTGCCGTCGACGCCCAGCGGCTCGCCATCGAGCATCATGACGATGCCGATGCGGGCATCGGGCACGTAGGGAAGCAGATGATCGCGGAGCTCGGCCAGGGCATGGAGGCTCGGCGGCGGACCCGGAGAAAGCGCCGTCAAGGCGTCGGTGCCGTCGGGGACGAAGGTGACGACGTTGAATCGGTAGGCCAGATTGGGCTTGGTGAAGTCCACGTCGATCAAGGCGACTCGCATCCCGGTGCGCTCCTTGAGATCCCGCGGCGTCACGTATCCGAACTCCGTCTGCAAGGGGGTGAGCTTGTCCTTCGCCTCGACCGCCTTTGGCGCCGTCGTCTTGGCGTCTGGCGCCGTCCGGCAACCTCCCGTCGCGATCACCGCCGCGGCCAGGGCCAGGGCGAAAATCGAAGTTCTTCGCGTCGTCATCGTGTCGCTCCTCGTCGTTCGGGGCGTTGGCGGACGGAATTGTCCTCCACGCCGTCGGTTTCATAGCCAATGCAGCATTTGAGCCTCCCGCAGAGCCCCGACGCCGCCGAATCATGCATCGGGACGCCATGCTGCTTGGCGAGCCGCACGTCCACCGAGGTGCGCGCGCAGACGCCGTCGTGGCAGCAGAGCATGCAGCCGCAGACGCCGAGGCCGCCGACAGCGCCGGAGATCTCGCGCGGAGAAGCGGTGCGCATCGCGACCTTCGTCTGGAAGCGCTTTTCGAGCAGTTCGTTGAGCGGCGCGGGGTTGAAGAACTCGCCCGCGTGCAGAAGAATGGAGAGGCGTTCGCGCCGGATCGAGAATCGCAACCGGAGCGCAAGCACCGCCTTGCCGGCCTCGTCGGCCCATTTGAGGATTGCGGCGCGGGCGCGCTGGACCGCCTGTTCGTTGCCGGAAAGCTTTGTCAGCGCCTCGTCGCCGGCGACTTGGCAATACTCGCCCAGCGAATTGCCGTGGCAGGGCGCGTGCTCGGCGGCGCGGCGGAGGAAACGGCCGAATTCGCGAACCCCGTCGATCTCGACGACGCAGAGCGCGCCGGCCTCCGGCGCTGCCCCGGAAGGCATCGCGCAGGAGGACAGCGTCCCGTCGCAGAGAATGAAGGTTCCGAAGGAATTCACGGGGCGCAGTCTACCACACCCGGCGCGCCAGCGGCAAGGGAAGTGATCGCCGGGGAGATGAAGGAGAGATGAAGGGAGGCTTCCCCGCCGCCCAGACGTTCCACGACCTCGTGGCCGCCGTCGTCACGCAGGAATCCTAGAATCCGTACCGCAGGCTGGCGTAGAGGTTGCTGGCATCCTCGAACTGGCCGAAGAATGTGTCCTCGCGCCTGCCCAGAAAGACGTTGCCACCCGCTTCGACGGTCCAGGAGTCGTCGATCTTGTAGTTGACGTTGGGGCGCAAAAAGGCGTCGTCGTCCGTGGGCGAATAAAAGACAAAGAGACCGAGCTTGAGGTTCTGGCTCATCAGCAGCTTCGTCAGCCGCACCGTGACGACCTGCCTCAGCTCGTCGGCGGAATGCATCCCGGGCGGCAGTGCGGCGCGGTAGGCGTCGTAGTCGAGCATGTGCTCGACGTAGTACTGCAGGCCACCCGTCAGGTCGGGGAGGATTTCGCGCTCGAAGCCAACGAGACCGCGCAGCTCGCTGTTGCGCACGAACAGGTCGTTGCCGTCGAGGTCGTCGGCCGAGCGGTACCAGCCGGCCTCCGCATTGGCGATGCCGCCCGCGACCGGGCCGCGCGCGCTGGCGCCGAGGACTTGGAGGCGCGGGTAGAGCGCCCTGCCCGTTTCGGGGTCCGAGCCGCCGGGACTCTTCCAGAAGCCGTCGTAGCCGTAGATCGCTACTTCGGCGGCGCCGACGTTGCGGAAGAGACGCAGCGCCCATTCGTCGTCCTCGAACCAGCCGTCCGGCTTGTCGGCGACCATCGGGGCGTCGCGTCCCGCCGCACGTCCAAGTCCGGCGTTCCAGTAGGAAATGCGACGACCGTCGATCCCGCGGTCGGAATCGAAACGCGGCATGTAGACGACGTCGAGGTTCGCCAAGTCGCTGAAAAACGAGGCCTTGATGGCGTCGGACGGTGCCTTGAGATATTCGTCGTCGCGGCCGATGAAGAAGGAGTTCCAGTCCTTCGGGAAGAGATCGTTGATGAAGAGCTGGTCGCCAGTTCCCCACGTGTTGATCTGGCGGCCGAGCTTCACGTCCGCGAACTCCGCAGGGCGCAGGAGGACGTTTGCCTGGCGCAGGTCGAGCCAGCCGTCGCCATCCTCCAGATCGATCGGATCGTCGTCGGCCACGGGATCGTAGACGAAGTCGGCCACGAGCTTCAGCGCCGCCCAGTCGCCGGAATCGTCGTAGCGCAATTGCAGGCGCGACTCGCCGATCGAAGCGTCCTTCTGGTGCGGATCGTCCTGAGTGCGGACACCGGCGCGCACCTCCCAGAAGCCGGTCAGCGAATCGGGGATCAGGCGATCCCGGCGCGGCGCGACCGTCTCGGCCGCAGACGACGCCGGTCCGAGCCCGACGGGCAGCACGGGGGTTGTGGACGTGCCTCCGAGGCCGGCGGGGAGTACGGGGGCCGGAGAAGACGATCCCAGCCCCGCAGGCAACGCAGAGGCCGTGGAGGTCCCGCCGAGACCGGCGGGCAAGACGGGTTCCGCAACGGCCAATGATGCCATCAACGCAGCGACGACAAGCGAAGATGCCTGACCTAAAACCAAGATTTTAGCATTCATGTTTCCATGGTATGATTTCCCCTTGTTTCAGTCAAGCAGAGGGATTGTGGACTTTCCCCATTTTTCCAGAGTCATCCGTCCAGAGCGAACTCGAGCTGGCTAAATTCGCTCTTCACCACCGGCCGGGGTTTCTCTCGATTCCAGCTGCCGTGCCTGGAGAGGATCCGCGAGAGGCCGTCGGCGATGGCGTAGTCGCAGAAATCCGCCACGCCATATATGCGCTTGGCCGCATGGGTGATGTGGCTGGTGAGAATTTCAAGACGCAGCCGCCCGCCCAGCCATGTGGAGGCGAAGTATACGGCGGCAAGCAGGATCGCGATCATGTTCTTCATCCGCCTGTACGTGAGAAGGCGCAGGTCTTCGAGTCGCAATCTTTTCTCGGATCACCGGGCGAGTCGCGCGAACACCTGGAGCACGGCCAGAACCGTGTCGCGGAAGTTCTCGCGGGCGCGGCCGCGGACCTGTTCGAAGGTGCCGACGGTCCGGTTGATGCCGAACATCGCCGTGACGCCCAGCTCGCGCAACGACTCCGCGCCCGCCTCGACGCTCCCGCCAAAGGCGACCACCGGCACGCCCGCCGCCTTCGCGCGACGCGCGACGCCGGAGACGACCTTGCCCCGCGCGCTCTGTCCGTCGATCCGGCCTTCGCCGGTAAACACCCAATCTGCACCTATGAGCTGATTGTCGAAGCCCGTCACGTCCAGCACGGTATCAACGCCGGGCTTGAGCGCGCCGCCGAGGAACGCCAGCACGCCCGCGCCCATGGCGCCCGCGGCTCCGGCCCCCGGAATGCCGGCCACGCTGTTGCCCCGCTTGCACGTCATCACGGCGTCGAGATGGCGCAATCCGGCGTCCAGCACGGCCACGTCCGCAGGCGAGGCGCCCTTCTGCGGCGCGAAAACATGCGCCGCGCCGTCTGGGCCGTGCATCGGCGAGACGACGTCGCACATGGCCGAGATCTCCACGCCAGTCAGCCGCGCCGCGGCGTCGGTCGCATCGTAGTCCGCGATTCGCGAAAGCGTCCCGCCCACCGGGACGAAGGGTCGGCCCTGATCGTCGCGGAAGACGACGCCCAGGGCCGCGGCCATACCGGCGCCCCCGTCGTTCGTACAACTTCCGCCCAAGCCGAGGACGATCCGTCTGCATCCCGCCTCCACCGCGCGGGCGATCATCTCCCCCACCCCGTAGGTCGTCGTCGCGAGCGGATTCGCCCGCCCCTCCACCAGCGGCAGCCCGGCGCAGGCGGCCATTTCCAGCACGGCGGTGCCGTCCGCCACCAGGCCCTGCACGACGAGGGGCTCGCCGAACGGGCCGGACACCGTCCAGCTCTGGCGACGCGCCTCCGGCATGGCCGCGGCGAAGCAGTCCACAGTGCCTTCACCGCCGTCGGCGACAGGCACGGGGACGACGACGCAGTCCGGGACGGCGATGGCGGCAGCCTCGACCGCCGCCTCGCAGGCCTCGATCGCGGAGAGCGAGCCCTTGAACGAATCGGGGGCGACGATGATCTTTCGGATTGGCTTCATGTCCGCGATTCTACCGTTTCCGCTCCATCCGGACAAGACTCCCGCGCGCATACCGGCCAAACACACTCCAGTTTCAAGTTTCAAGTTTCCAGTTTCAATTGACCGCGAAGGGGGCGTTCTGCTAGAGTCTGCCCCCGTTGCGCCGCCGCGCAGGCGGCGACCACCCCGACCCCGAACCCCCACGCCCCAAGATCCCCATGCGCTACATCAGCACCCGCGGCGGCATGCAGCCCGCAACGTTCAAAAGCTCCGTCATGACCGGCCTCGCCCGCGACGGCGGACTCCTGCTGCCGGAGCGCTTCCCCGACGTCTCCGACCGCCTCGCCGCCTGGTCCGGCCTCGGGTACGCGGACCTCGCCTTCGAGATCATGCGCCTCTTCGCGGACGACATCCCGGAGCGCGACCTCCGCGACATCGTCGCGCGCAGCTACGCCACGTTCGGCCATCCCGACGTGGTCCCGGTCCGCGACGTCGGCCCCGTCCACGTCCTCGAACTCTTCCATGGCCCGACCCTCGCCTTCAAGGACGTCGCACTGCAATTTCTCGGCAATCTCTTCGAGCACATCCTCGCCGAGACGGGCGGGGAGCTGAACATCGTGGCCGCGACCTCCGGCGACACGGGCTCCGCGGCGATCCATGGCGTACGCGGACGAAAGGGGGTGCGGATCTTCGTCATGCACCCGGCCGGGCGGGTCAGTCCCGTCCAGGAGATGCAGATGACGACCGTGACGGACGCCAACGTCTACAACATCGCGCTTCAAGGGACGTTCGACGACGCTCAGGCGATCGTCAAGGCGCTGTTCGGCGACCTCGCGTTCCGCGACCGCCACCATCTCGGCGCCGTGAACTCGATCAACTGGGCGCGCGTGCTCGCCCAGATCGTCTACTACTTCCATGCGGGCCTTCAGGTCATGCGCCGGACGGGCGCCCGGCGCGTCTCCTTCTCGGTGCCGACGGGGAACTTCGGCGACATCTTCGCGGGCTACGCAGCGGCGCTGATGGGGCTTCCGGTCGAGACGCTCGTGCTTGCGACGAACGAGAACGACATCCTCAACCGTTTCTTCAACACGGGCGTCTACCGGCAGGGCGAGGTCGTTCCGACGCTCAGCCCGTCGATGGACATCCAGGTCTCCTCGAACTTCGAGCGCTGGCTGTTCCTCCACCTCGGCCGCGACGCAGCGGCGCTTCGCGCGCAGATGGCGGCGTTCGCCAAAACGGGCGAGATGGCGGTCTCCCCCGCCCCCGGCGAAACCGCGATGGATCGCTGGATCCGCGCCGGTCGCGCGGACACGGCGGAGACGCTGGCGACGATCCGGGAATTTCACGAGCGCAACGGCTACCTGCTCGATCCGCACAGCGCCGTCGGCGTGGCGGTCGCGCAGCGCCACCTGAAGCCCGGCGTGCCGATGATCTGCCTGGCCACGGCGCACCCGGCGAAGTTCCCGGACGCGATCGCGCGGGCGATCGGACGCCCGGACCTTGCCACGGCACCCGCCATCGAAGCCCTCAAAGGCCTCCCGACCCGCAAGACGACGCTGCCCGCCGACGCGGCGGCCGTGGCCGCCTACATCGAAAGCCAGCTCCCCGCGTAGGGCGGGGTACGCGGCGAGACGCTCCCCTGTAGCCGGCCTCGGCGAGGCCGGATCAAGCTTCGCGCGCGCGACGAGGCAGGCTTTTTTGATCGGCTCGCCGGGACGGCTTCGCCCCACCTCGCTTCGCGACGCGTTGCCATGAGCGGCGTTATCGGCTCAGCAGTGGCACACTGTACGCCGCCAAGACCCGCAGGCAGGTTCTGCCTACGGTGAGAGGGTAAAACTTGCCGGAAAAGGCCTCGTGGATCCCGCGAAGCTTTTACCCTGCGCCCAGGCCTCTGGGCGCAGGTCTTGAACAGTCTGGCGGGGGATCGACAACGCTCGCCCCGATTGAGCTTTATCCGCGAGCGGCCGCAATGGTATACTGGGGCGATCAAAAACCAGCGGAGTGCGGTCCATCATGCCGAAAGCGCCGAATCATCCGGCCGAAGCCAGACAAAACCAGCAGAAGACGACGGGCGAGACGATGCGGAAGATCGCGCCCTTCATCGCGCCCTTCAAGTGGAAGATCGCGGGTCTGGTGCTCCTGACGGCGGTGCTCTCCGTGCTGGCGATGCTGCCGCCGCTCTTCACGCGTTCGATCATCAACGACGTGATCGGGCTGCGGCGCGCCTCGCTGCTGCCGGGCCTCGCCGTGATGATGATCCTCGTGCCGGTTCTGCACGCCGCGATCAGCTACATCCAGGTCGTCGGGATCGCCTACATCGGGCAGACGTTCGTGCTGAAGGTGCGCATGGCCGTGTACCGCCATCTGCTGGGCATGCACATCGGCTACTTCCAGAAGAACAGCACGGGCAAGCTGACGAACCGGCTGATGGGCGACAGCTCGGTGATGCAGCAGATCCTCAACGTCGCCTCCGTCCAGATCGTCTCCGACCTCGTCTGCTCGCTCTTCGCCGTGACAGCCACGCTCTACATCAACTGGCGTCTTGCCCTGCCGATCCTCCTCGTCCTCGTCCTGTTCGTCACCAACTACAACTTCAGCATCGCCCAGATCCGGCGGGCGTGGATCAGCGTGCGCAGCTCCGAGGACCGTCTCGCCAGCGGCGTCCAGGACCGCCTCGTCGCCAACCTCACGGTGAAGACGTACGGCGCGGAGGAACGCGAGCAGACGGTGTTCAACAGCCAGTCCGAGGCGCTGATGGACCGTCTCGTCGTCGGCTGGTCCGCCTCGTCCAACTTCAACCTGAACACGATGCTGCTTCAGGACACGGGCCGCACCTGCATCTACTTCCTGGGCTGCGCGATGGTCCTCGCCGGAGCCGCCTCGTACGGCGACGTGACGGCCTTCACGACGTACGCGATGCAAATCCTCTGGCCGGCGGTGCGCTTCTCCCAACTCGCGGAGCAGCTCCAGAACGTGCGCATCTCGGCAGACCGTCTCTTCGAAATCCTCGACGCGCACCCCGAACTCCCCGAGAAGTCGGGCGCCGTCCGCTTCGAGAGCAACGTCCGCGGGGAGGTGGACTTCGACGAGGTCTCCTTCTGGTACGAACCGGGGAAGGTCATCCTGCGCGATCTCGACATCCACATCAAGGCCGGCGAGACGGTCGCTCTCGTCGGCCCCACGGGATGCGGCAAGACGACGATCCTCTCCCTGCTCATGCGCCTCTACGACGTGCAAAAGGGGGCGGTGCGCATCGACGGGGTCGATGTGAAGGACGTCGCCAAGGCAAGCATGCGGCGGCAGTTCGGCATTGTCCTCCAGGAGTCGCTGCTCTTCCAGGTGAGCATCGCGGACAACATCCGCTACGCGAAGCCGGGCGCCACATTCGAGGAGATCGTCAACGCCGCGAAGATCGCCGAGATCCACGAAGACATCCTCGCGCTGCCCGACGGATACGAATCGGTGATCGGCACGCGAAACGTCCAGCTCTCCGTTGGGCAGAAGCAGCGTCTCTCCATCGCGCGCGCCGTGCTCGCCAACCCCGCGATTCTGATCATGGACGAAGCCACGAGCGCGCTCGACAGCGAATCCGAGCGCGCCATCCAGATCGCCATGGAGCGCTTCCTCGTGAACCGCACGTCCTTCATCGTGGCCCACCGCCTCAGCACGATCCGCAACGCCGACCGGATCGTCCTGCTCGACAAGGGCGTCATCCAGGAGATGGGCGACCATGCGACGCTCATGGCCATCGAAGGCGGACGCTACCGCGAACTCTACGAAAAGCATTCCGGCAGGGGGGTCATCGGCGATGAAGAGGCCTGACGCATCCCCTCCGCCCCGGCAACAGCCGCGCCACGCCCGCCGCGACGTCCCCTACCGGCCGCCCCGGGAGGAGTACGACACCGCGGGCGCCTTCAGCCTGGCGGTCATGTTCTTCCGCCGCTACCTCGTGCCCGTGCGATGGCGCCTCGCCACCTACATCGCCGTCGCCACGGTCAACGCCTGCTCCGTCTACCTCATGTCGTACTACGCCAAAGTGGTGGTCGACGACATCCTCGTGGTCAACGCCGCGCCTGCGGCGCACGAGCCGGCTCGCGCCGCGAGCCCGGCGATCCAGGCCGGCGACCGCCCCGCCGGACGCGAACGGATCCGGGAAGCGCCCCTGAACGCCGTCGACGCCCCCAGCGGCGCGGCGCGCCGCGCCTCCGGCACCGCCTCCGAGTCCTTCCACGACCAGAATCCCCCCGCGCGCGGCCCCAACGCCGGGGGACGCCTGCTGCTGCTCTTCCTCGTCTACCTCGCCACCGTCGTCGCCCTCAACCGCGGCATGCGCCAGGTCATCCTGCTGCGCCACAAGATCGGCCGCGATCTCTCGATCAACCTGCGCAACGACGTCCACCGCAAGGTCGTCTCCCTCTCCAGCACCTACC
>CAYVJM010000082.1:0-8300 GCA_964451695.1 uncultured Lentisphaerales bacterium
CCATCGAAACGGTATGCCCGAGAGGATGGAGCGTTTCAAGCGCGGGCAGCGCCGCCCGCAACAGGCCGGAAGCGTGAAGCGCCTGCGCCGCGAGGACGTGCACGCCGGGCCCCACGGCGTACTTTCGATCGGCGGCTTGCTGGAGAAAGCCGAGGCCCGCCAGCGTCTTGGCGAGACGATTCACGCGCGTCGGCTCCAACCCGAGCTGGCGGGCCAGCTCGCGCGACCCGATGGGATGGGCGGCGGCCGTCAAGGTCTGCAAGACAAGCAGGCCGTCGATGACGCTTTGATTGGGTTGACGGGGGAACATGGCGCTATCCATGAACACCGTCCAGCGACGCTTCAAACGCCGCGATCAGTCGGCTCTCGGCCTCCGCGCGGTAGCGGCCGGCAAGAAAGAGATCGTAGATGCCATCGTGGAAGCGCTGCCACGACGCCGCTTCGTCCCCAGGCTGGATGGGATAGAAGGCGATGCCCGCCGCGCGAGCCGCCGCCAGATCGCCCGGGGCGTCGCCAATGAGCAGGATGCGCGCCTTGGCGTACTTCCCCTCGGTCGCCAGCCGCATCTGCTCGGCCTTCGCGCCCAGCTCCTGCCCGGCGATGATCCGCACGAGCGACGCGATGCCGTGCTGGCGCCACTCGCGCAGCAGCGCCTCCTCGGGCGTTTGCGAAACGACCATCGCATCCGACCGCCCCTGCATGAGACGCAGGCTCGCGACGGCCTCGGGAAATGGCGGCACGGGCGCCATGTTGCGCTCGATCTCGCGGTTGACGTCGAGGCTCCACGCCAGGATCTTCGCCAGCTCGGGGCTGCCCGTGCGGGCGACCTCCGCAGCCAACGAGGCGTTGCCCAGAGGAAGACCCGATTCGCAGTAGGCCCGAAGATCCCGCGTCTCCGGAAGCTTCACGCCGGACTCCGCCACGCCGGGACGCGCGCGAAGCAGCTCGAAGGTCTTGAGGAGCGCGGGGAATCGGTTGCTGCCGCGGTGGCGCGAATGCAGATTGACGAACTCCGCCACCTCGCGGAGCTGCGGCTCGATGGTCTCCAGTCCCCAGTGGCGGATGATGAGCGGATGGAAATGGAGACACTGCTTGGCGCGCATCGTGTCGAAGACGCAGCCGTCGGAATCGATGCCGATGAACGAGTCGGCGGCGGGAACGAGCGAGACGAGGTCGTGTTGCGTAATAGGGCTCATGGGAATGGGCGTGTTACATTGCGAAGCGTCGCGGGCCGTCGTCGGCCCGTCCATGCTCCCGGATCGGAATCCTGCAAGATCAAGGGCGACGTGTTCGAAGCCGAGCGCTTCGAGCGCGGCCGCGATTCGCTCCCGCTGCGCAAGCGCCGCAGCCATGCAACCAGGCTCGATTTCGATCCGCGCCACGGCACCGTGGACGCGCAGACGCAGGTCGCCATCGGCGCCGAGGAGCGCCCGCAGCGCCTGCTCCCCTTCCGCGACCCGGGCGATGGCCTCGGCGTCGAGCCGCGTGCCGTAGGGGAAGCGCGTGGCGAGGCAGGGGGCCGCCGGCTTCGACGCGATGTCGAGTCCGAGCGACGCGGCCAGAGCGCGAACTTGCGCCTTGCCAATGCCCAGCGCCTCGAGCGGCGAGACGACACCGCATTCGCGCAGCGCGCGCCGTCCGGGGCGAAACGTCTGCGCATCGTCCGCGTTCGTCCCGTCGATGATCGTCGCGAGCCCGCGCGAACGGGCCAAGTCGGTCAGCGCCTCGAAGAGATGGCGCTTGCAGCGGTAGCAGCGATCCGGCGGGTTGTCCACGACGCCCGGAATGGCCAGCGGGTCAAACTCGATCACGGCGAGCGCGACGCCAAGGGCTTCTGCCAGCCGCTCCGCGTCCGCGCGTTCGGCCGCCGTGTGGAGGACGGAATGGAAATGCGCGGCGAGGAGCGGAAAGTCCGCTTCGTCGCGAAGACTCCCGAGGACGGCCAGCAGCAGGGCGCTGTCCACGCCGCCCGAGAAGGCCAGCGCGACGCCACGTGGCGCGAACGCGCGCAGATGCGCCCGGAGCCGTTCGATCATCGCGCGGCCTCCGCCTTCGCCTGATCGAACACCGTCTTGAAATCGAGGCCGCTCGTCTCGGCGACGCGTTTAACGCTCTCGTATTCCGGATAGAAGAGCGCGCCGCCCTCCCAGCGGCAGCGCTTCACTTCGACCGCGCCGCAGGGCAGCGCGACGGAGATCATCTCGCGTTCGAGGCAGGTGCGCGAAACCGGATACTTGCGCAGGCCGATCGTCGTCGTGTTGCGGAAGACGGCCCCCTCGACCTCGCCGAGGCGCGCCTCGTCGGCGAGGACGCGCAGCACATAGGCGGGCCGCGACTTCTTCATGACGCACGGCACGTAGTGGACGTCGCGCGCCCCTGCGGCGAAGATCGCCTCCATCGCCAGCCCGAGCTGCTCGCCCGTCGCGTCGTCGATGTTCGCCTCCAGCATCCACAGCCGATCCGGACTGGTCTCCGCCTCGACCGCGAGGATCATGCTGCGCAAGAGGTTCGGGAAGCCGAAGTCTCGCTTGCCGAGACCGATCCCGCACCGCGCCACCGTAAACGCCGCGGGAAGCGCATCGCGCGTGCGGATCGCCGCGGCGATGGCGATGCCCGTGGGCGTGACCAGCTCGCCGTTCGCGGCGCCGATGCGCAGCGGAATCGCGTAGCGCGAAGCGATGTTGAGGACGGCCGGAACGGGGACGGGCAGGTCGCCATGCTGGCAGCGGACGGTGCCCGTCCCCTCGGTCAGTCCAGTGACGACGCAGTCGCAGATGCCGAGATCGTCGAGGCAGACGGCCGCGGCGACGATGTCGACGATGGAGTCGATCGCGCCGACTTCGTGGAAATGAACGTCCGCGACGGGCTTGCCGTGCGCCTGCGCCTCGGCCTCCGCGACGATCCCGAAGATGCGCTTGGCCAGCGCGCGCGCCGCATCGGACATCTCGCCGCGGTCGATCACCGCGCAGATGTCGGCGAGGTTGCGATGCTCATGGGCATGGACGTGCTCATGCGAATGGGCGTGAGCGTGCGCGTGCTCATGCTCGTGTTCGTGCTCATGCTCGTGTTCGTGCTCGTGTTCATGCGTCTCGGTGGCCAGACGCACATCGAAGTCGCAGCCGGCCATGCCGTGCGACGCGCCGCGCGTCACGGCGTAATCGAAGCCGTCGAGCCGGAGACTGCGCAACACGCGGTCGAGTTTGGCGCGATCCGCGCCGAGGTCGAGGAGGGAGGCGACGACCATGTCGCCGCTGATGCCCGATGCGCCTTCCAGATACAGCAACGTCCGTTTCATCTACCCCTCCCGGCAAGCCGGTTGATCTGCGCGGCGAGATAGCCCGCGCCGAATCCGTTGTCGATGTTCACCGCCGCCATGCCCTCCGCGCAGGAATTGAGCATCGTCAGCAGCGGCGCGACGCCCTCGAACGACGCGCCGTAGCCGACCGAGGTCGGCACGGCGATCACCGGGACGTCGACAAGGCCCGCAAGCACGCTGCCGAGCGCGCCCTCCATGCCAGCCACCGCGACGATGGCGTTGGCCTGCCGGATCTCGTCGATCCGCGCGAGCAGCCGGTGGAGACCGGCCACGCCGACATCGAAGTGGCGCTGCACGGCCGCGCCGAAGAACTCGGCCGTCTGCGCCGCCTCCTCCGCCATGGGGAGGTCGGCCGTGCCGCCCGTGCAGACGGCGACGACGCCATGAGGCGCCGGCGCGGAATCGACGCGGAAAACGACGAGGCGCGAAACGGGGTCGAATGCGGTCTCGCACCCCTGCGCCTGCAGAGAGGCGGCCTGCTCGGGCGAGCATCGCGTGCCGAGCGCGGAGCGTCCGTTCTTGCGGAAGGCCTCGAAAATGGCGACAAGCTGGTCGGACGTCTTGCCAGGGCAGTAGACCACCTCGCCGAAGCCCTTGCGGAGCTCGCGCTGGAAGTCCAGCTTGGCGAAGCCGAGGTCCTCGAAGGCGGGGCGCTTCAACGCCGAGACGGCTTCGTCGAGAGATAGCCGCCCATCGCGCAGCGCCCGCAGGACTTCCTCGATCTGCATCAGCCCCGGTTCCTCCCGGAGACGGGACGCATCAGGACGAACGCCGCGCCCATCACGGAGACCGCGCCGAGGAGGCCGGCGAGGAAGGTCGAGACCGTTTCGTCGGCGATCACGGCGAGCGCGTAGTCTGTGAACGGCGCGCGGGCGAAATTCGGGGCGCCCGGGAGAAGATTGAAGTGCGCCATCGTCGATTCGAAGGCGTCGGGGAAGGCGGAGGCGAACGGAGCTGCCGCGAGGCATACGAGGACGAGCCCCGCCAGTGCAGCGTAGCCGCGGCGGGCGCGAGCGCCTTCGGCTGCCGTGGCGCAGAGACCAACGAGCGCGGCCGTGGCGACGCCTTCGACGACGGCGAGCACGGCATGGACGGCGAGCAACCGCCCGATCGCGGACGCCGGCGCGTTCGAGCCAACGGCGAGCTGGAAGCCCAGCGCGAGGACGGCCAACTCGACGGAGGCGGCCGCCGCAAGGCCGGTGGACCACGATTCGGAAACGCCGCGACGCTTCAAGGCGAGGCGAATTAGGCCGCCCGCGCCGGCGCCGACAAGGGCCATGTTGACGACATTCGCGCCGAGCATGGTCAGACCGCCGTCCGCGAAGAGCAGCGTCTGGAGCGCAAGAACGAGGCTCGTCGCCAGCACGCCGGCCGGCACGCCGAGGAGCGCTGAGACGAAGACGCCGGCGATCAAGTGGCCCGACACGCCGGCATAGACCGGGTAGTTGAGCATCTGGAGGCCGAAGACGGCGGCGGCGACGAGCGCGAAGCGTCCGGCGCGCGGTGCCCACGCGCGGCGGCGGAACAGGGCGAACCCAGCGGCGCCGACGCCCGACATGGCGACGGCAGCGGTGACGGGACAAATTGGACCGGCGAGCATTTCAGAGGGAATGTGCATGGTGTTTCCTCATGGGGATTCCGTGATTCGATGAAATGCAGTATACCGGTTCCGGCGCGCCATGACAACAGCGTCCACGCGTCCGCACGCTATTCATCATTTCGCGGCAGGAGCCCTGTCTCCGGCTTTTCCCAGCGCGGCGTCGATGGCCTGTTCCATCTTGTCCATCGGATGGCCGTGCCAGGCGATCTTGCCATCGGTGCCGACGACGAAGGCGTGCGGGATGCCGCTGACGCCGAAGGCGCCCAGATAGCCGGCGTAGACCGCTTGCGAGCCGATCGCCACGGGGTAGGTCATCTTGTCGCCCATCTGCTTGACGAATGCCCGAACCTTTTCGGGGCTCTCGTTGCTGATCCCGACGAAAACGACGCCGTTCGTGGCGTAATTCCTGTAGAGCGCGTCGAGATGCGGAATCGTCGCGCGACAAGGCGGGCACCATGTCGCCCAGAACTCGACGACGGCGACCTGACCCTTCTTGATTTCGACCGGGCCGCCCTGGATCCAAGCAAGCCCCGTCAAGGCTGGCGCAGAGGCGCCGATCTTCCCCTGGGGTTCAGAGGCGGAACAGGCGGACATCGCCAGCGTGCAGAACACCAGCAGCGCAGTTGCATGTTTCATGGTGGGCTCCTTCCTTCGGTTGTCGCAACGGAACTCGATCCGCCGTTGCAACCCGACTTTATCATTTCTTGGCGGACGGCGTCCAGCCGGGGAATTTCCCTGTTTATTGTATGTTTATTGTAATCTTGCATTTCCAGCCGTGCGATTCCAGCGTGCGATTCCATCCGAAGACATTCCGAAGACATTCCATCCGAAGACATGGACGAAATGGAATCGACGTTGTATACTTGTGCCCCAAACGAATCACCGGAGGTTCACCATGAGCGGAAAGCCCTCTTCATCCCCGCGCAGGGCGTGGCGTTTGCTGCGCAACGCCCTCCTCGCCGTCGTCCTGATCGTCATCGCCTTGCTCCTCTTCGTCCAGTACGGTCTCGGCTTCGCCGTCCGAAACGGCGCAAAAGCCGCCGGGCCGTCCCTGATCGGCACGCCGATCACAATCGGTTCAACCCATTTCCGCCCGCTCACCGGCATCGTCGAACTCGGCGATCTCGTCATCGGCGCGCCCGAAGGCTTCAAGGCCAACGTCTTCGAGATGAAGTCCTTCCGACTCATCTTCGAGCCGAAGTCCCTCCTCTCGGACACGATCGTCGTCAAGGAGATCGTCATCGCCGACCCGATGGTCTCCTACGAACTTTCGGGGCTCAGCCACAACATTGGCGCGATTCTGAAGAAGCTTGAAGGCGACGGGAGCAAGCCGGACGAATCCGAGGCGGAGCCGAAGGCAGGCGGAGCCGGCAAGAAGGTGATCATCGAGCACTTTGTCTTCAGCGGCGCCAAAATTCGCATCGCATCGACCGCGCTCGGCGGCAAGGGCGCGGTCATTCCGATGCCCGTCCTCGAGTTGCGCGACATCGGCAAAAAAAGCGGCGCCACGACGCTGGACGTCGTGCGCGAAATCCTCAATTCGGTCGCCAAAGGCATTCTCGGCGCCGTCAAGGACGGAGCATTCGCCATCGGCGGCTTCGCAGTCGACGCCGTGGGCGCCACGGGAGGCGCCGCAATTCACGCAGCCGAGGCGGCGGGCGCCGCAGCCGTCAAGACTGCGGGTGCCGTCGGAGACGCCGCGATCGACGCGGCCGGCGCAGTGGGCGGCGCCGCGCTAGACGCGGCCGGCGCAGTGGGCGGCGCGGCGGTCGGCGGGGTCAAAGCCGTCGGCGGCGCGATCGGCGGGTTGCTCGGCGGACGGTCGAAGGCGGTCGAGACGAACGCCGCGCCAGCCGCCACAGGCCCCGAATCCGAAGCGAAGCCCGACGAGGAGTCCCGACACGCCAGCGGCGTCATGGCCGTGGGCGAAGCCGCCATCGACACCGTGTCCGGCGTCGGCGGCGCGGCCGTCAGGACGGTCGGGGCCGTGGGCGGCGCAACGCTCGACACCGCGGCCGCGGTGGGCGGAGCGGCGGTCGGCGGCGTCAAGGCCGTGGGCGGCGCGGCGGTCGGCGGGGTCAAGGCCGTAGGCGGCGCGGCCGTGGGGGGCGTCAAGGCGATCGGCGGCGCAGTCGGCAGCGTCTTCGGCGACGGCGACAAGGCGACGACGAATACGACGGAAGCCGCAACACCGAAATGATGCGCGATCGGGGCACACGGCGACGCGCCGCGGAATTCGCGGGGCTCTACCTGGGCGTCCCGCTCTTGTTGCGCCTCGCCCCGGAGATTTCCCGAAGCACGAGTCTGGACATCCGGCTCCCCGTCATCCCGGTGCTCGTGCTCATGGCGGGCGTCGTCCTGCTCTGGATGATGCGCGCCGGCCTCCTCGTCGCGGACGATCTCGCCACCCTCTCCGGCGTGGCGCGGCGGGACTGGGCGGTGATGCTCGGCCGCTTCGCCCTGCTCGCGGCAGGGTTGGCCGCCGCGCTCTGCCTGTACAAGCCCGAAGCGCTGCTGAAATTCCCGCGCCAGCGCCCCGGCTTGTGGGCGCTGGTCCTGGTCCTCTACCCGCTCGTGTCGGTCTCCGCCCAGGGCGTGGTCTACCGCGCCTTCTACGCGCTGCGTTACGCGCCCGTCTTCCCGCCCGCTCTGCAGCTGATCGCCGGCGCCGCCGTCTTCAGCTTCGCCCATCTCGCGTTCGCCAACGGCGTCGCCCTCGCCTTCACGTTCGTCGGCGGGCTGCTCTTCCTCGGCTCATACCGCCGCACCGGATCGCTGCTCTTTTCGAACATCGAGCACGCGCTCTACGGCGACTTTCTCTTCACGATCGGCTGGGGGGAGCATTTCTTCCACGCCGGCACCCTCCGAATGCTCTCGGGATCCTAGCGCCATGTCCGTCCTCGTCGATTCGCATGTCCACTTCTATCCGCACTACGACGGTGCCGCGACGCTGGCCGCCTTCGCGAAGCGCATCGGCGAATCCGGCGCCGACTGCGGCGCGATGATGCTTGTCGAACGCGAAGGGATGGATCAGTTCGGCCGCTGGGCTTCGGACGAACCGCCCGCAGGCTGGATCGCCACCCCGGCCGACGCCACGTCGATCGTCCTGCGCCGCGACGGCCAGCCGCCGATCGTGGCCGTCGCCGGGCGGCAGATCGCGTGCGCCGAGCGCGTCGAAGTCCTCGCGCTCGCCACGCGCGCAACGTTCCGAGACGGCACCCCCGCCCGCGAAGCCGTGGCGGCCGTCAGGCCCTACGTAGCCGGCGTGCAGGTCAGCGCGCCCCTGGGCAATGTCCGCGCCGCGCTGGCCGTCCTGGCGCCATAAAACGCCGCCGCCATTGCCGGCAGCGACACCCGTGCCGAAGCCCCCGCGAGACAGGCCCC
>CAYVJM010000082.1:8310-8973 GCA_964451695.1 uncultured Lentisphaerales bacterium
TGGCTCTTCAACCGCGCGAAGATCGTGTCCGCCCTCTTCGACGCCTTCGCGCCTGCGGACCTCCTCGTCGCCGACCCGTCTCTGCGACCGGTGTTCTGGCCCACACCGCGCCTGATGGCGAAGGCGGCCGCACAGGGCCGTCGCGTCCTTGCCGGCTCCGATCCGCTGCCACCGGTTCGCGAACAGGCGCGCCTCGGCCAGTACGCCGACCTGGCCGAGACCGCGACGCTCGACTTCGCCGCGCCGCTCACCCCGCAGATCATCGCCCTGCTCAAGGGAGCGCCCTTGCGGCGTTTCGGCCGACGCGCCGGTTTGGCGGAGTTTCTGCGGCGCATGTCGGGAGCTGGCTGAGCCGTTGCCACGGAAACGTGTTCGTGCTAACCTCTCGCCCCATGGAACCCACGGCAGGTACCGATCGCCCCACAGATCCTCCGGCACACGACTGGATGGCGGAACTGCGCGCATGCCTCGAGACCGCCGCCCGCGGCGTCGACGTAGCGGTCTGCGATCCGCCTCCCGGCCTCGCCGGCTATCTCGCGCACGCCGAACTCCCGTTTTCGCGCCGTCTCCTCCAGCACATCCGCGACAGCGGCGAAAGCGAAGTCGCCGTCTACAAGCGCGCCCACGTCGACCGCAAGCTCTTCTCGAAAATACGCAGCGACC
>CAYVJM010000083.1:0-8953 GCA_964451695.1 uncultured Lentisphaerales bacterium
GTCCAATCCGGATCGACATAGTTCGCGTCCAGGTCGACATACTGCGTGCCGTTCGTGTAGACGCGAACGGCGGTGAGATACTTCTCATTTCCGACCGTTCCAGAAAACTCTTGGAAGGTCACCCAGAACGTGTCTCCTTGGTTGACACTACCCGAGCCAACAACAACATTCGCTGGGCTATCCTCGACGTTGTCCGTGAAGGTCGAGACGTCGAACGTCAGCAGCAGGGCGGCATCCGGGAGAACCTGGCTGCCGACGAAGTTGTCGACGGCGCCCGTTCCGCGGAAGGACACCGAGCTGACCTTCTGGTTGGCCTCGGAAATGAACGAGGAGTTGTTGGCGATCGGGAAGTCCGTCGTCGCCGCCTCGCCCTTGGCGTCGAGAAGGACGCCGCCGACGTAATACCTCGCAACGGGCTTCGCCGCGTTGTAGTCCACTTCGATGCGGAGATCGTACCAGTTGGTGTCGGTCATCGCGACGCCTTCCAGCTCGACCCAGACGTTGTTGTTCTGGGCGTCTTCAACGTAGGCGCAGAGCACGGAGCTCGTCGTGACGTTGGACGTCTCGTCCACGTAGTTCTTGAGGAACACGGCGGTCTGGACGTCTTCGTCGGGATCGAAGCCCGTCGGCTCGGGCTCGGTATCCGAACCCACGAGGTAGATCGCGGCGTCGACGAGGACGACCGTGCTGGTGGAAGCATTGGCCGGCGTCCAGGTCAGGTTGTTGCCCTGGGTGTCGAGCTTGAGCGTGCCGGTATCGATGGAGGACTCGTCGCCTTCTGCCGTGGACCACTGGCCGACGGCCGAATACGTGGTATTCGTCAGGGCGGCGATGTCGGCGACCGAATCGAAGTTCTCGGACCACCACTGGTTGGTGGTGGCGCCGAAAACCTGAGAGGTCAAACCGACAGCAGCCGCGACGGCGAACGCCTTCGCTGTTTTGCTGATGTTCATTCGTTTCTCCTGGTTGTTTTCCAACATGGGCATAAGGCGAACGCCAAGTCCGCTTCTGCCCTTACCCCGTAATATACGCCGTTGCCGCCGCCGAGGTCAACCGAAATTTTGGGTAAAACCCGAGCCGATTTGACAGCTCGCCGCGCCGCATGGTATAAGTCAGCGTCAAAAGAGGAAAACGACTTGGGGAGAGAATGACCATGGCAGCGAAGCGCAAACTGGCGAAGCAGCAGGCGGCGAAAATCCGGGTCGGCATCTGGGGTCTGGGGCGGGCAGGCTATGGCATGCACGTGCCCGAGCTCCTGGCGCTGGGGTCCGAATTCGAAATCGTGGCAGGGTGCGATGTGGATCCCGCCCGGCTCGAGGCGCTGGGGAAGCGAATCCCCGGAGCCGTCGGATACGAAGACGGCGACGCCTTTCTCGCCGACCCCAATGTCGAGCTGGTCGCCGTCGCCGTCCGCTCGACCCAGCACGTCGACTACGCCATCCGCGCGCTCAAGGCGGGCAAGTACGTCATGGCCGAGAAGCCGTTTGCGCTGACCCTCCAGGGCGCCCGGAAGCTCGCCCGCGAAGCCGCCCGGCACCCCGGGCGCCTCTTTGTGCGCCACAACCGGCGCCTGGAGCCCGCCTTCAACCACGTTCAGGAGATCATCGCCAGCGGCATCCTCGGCGAGGTCTACGAGATCAAGCTCTGCCGCCACAACTACCAGTTCCGCGGCGACTGGCAGACCCTGGCCGACTGCGGGGGCGGTCAGCTCAACAACTGGGGGCCCCACTTGGTCGACCAGGCGCTGCGCCTGCTCGAGTCGCCGGTGGAGTCCCTCTGGAGCGACCTCAAGAACGTCGCGGCGCTCGGCGACGCCGAGGATCATCTCAAGCTCGTCTTCCGCGGCCGGAACGGGCGCGTCGTCGACGTCGAGATCTCCGGAGGCGTCGCGCTCTCCTCGCCAGTCTACGCAATCTACGGCACGCGCGGCAGCCTCGTCTCCGACGACGAGCAGGACATCCGGCTGCGCTATCTCGACCCGGCGTTCAAGGGCCCCGCGCGAGGCACCGCCAACCCCGGAACGCCCTCGATGGGCGGCGGCTTCGGCGGCGACGTCGCGCCGAAGTGGATCCGCAAGACGATCATGGTCGAACCGGCCAACGGCGCGAACATGAACGCCATCTACCACGCCGTCTTCATGGCGATCCGCCACCAGGCGCCCTACCCCATCAGCATCGAGGAAGCCGTCGAGGTCGTCCGCTGGACCGAACAGGCCAAGCGCCAGAATCCGGCGTTCAAGCTCGTGTCCGACGTCTACGGGATCAAGACCCTCGCCTAGCCCCGCATCCGACCCGTACCGCGAAGCAGCCCGTTGAAAGGAGGCGCGCCATGTCCATCGGCATCTGGGAAATAGTCCTCATCCTCGTCGTCGCCGTCCTCGTCTTCGGCGCCAAGCGCATTCCGGAGATCGCCCGGGCTTTGGCCCGGGCCTCGCACGAGTTCAAAAAGGCCCGGGCCGACCTTGAGAAGGAGGCCGGATCCCTGATCGAATCCGACACGAAGCCGGACGCCAAGGACGAGACGCACGCCGACAGTTCCGCCCCCCGCAAGGACTGAAATGGCCGAACTCGAGACGGGCTCGTTCCTCCACCACCTGGAGGCGCTGCGGCGGACGCTGCTGGCCTGCCTGGCGGCTTGGGCGGTCGCGCTCCCCTTCGGCCTCGCCCTCGCCCGCCCCGCCACCGCCTGGCTCGTCCGCCACGTCTGCCCGCCCGCGATCGCCCGCCTCCACTATTTCTCGCCCCTGGAGGCCTTCGCGACCTACCTGCGCGTCGGCTCCGTCCTCGCGCTGATCTTCGCCTACCCCTTCATCGCACACCGCCTCTGGCGCTTCGTCCTGCCCGCGCTCCACGCGCACGAGCGCCGCGCCCTCCGCCTGTGGATCGCCCTGTTCTCGCTGCTCCTCGCTTCCGGAGCGGCCTTCTGCCTAGGCGTCATCCTCCCCTTCGTCATGCGCTTTTCGGCCGCGTTCGCCTCCGACGAACTCGCGCCCGTGCTCGGCCTCGCGGACTTCGTCGCCCTGGCGGGCGCCCTGTCGCTGGCCTTCGGGCTGATGTTCCAGGTGCCGATCGCGGTGGTCGCGGCGGTGCGCCTCGGCCTCGTCGGGCTCCCCGCGCTGCGCCGCGCCCGGCCGTACGCGCTGATCGCCGTCCTCGTCGTGGCGGCCATCCTGACGCCGCCCGACGTGGTCAGCCAGATCGCGCTGGCCGCGCCGACGTGGCTGCTCTTCGAGCTGGGCTTGCTCCTCGCCGCCCGCCCCCCGCTCAGAGGATCGGCTCGGCCAGCGAGCACGCATTTTCGAGAATCCGCCAGTGCCAGGGACGCTTCAACCAGGCGTTGAGCTGGATTTCGTCGCTCTCGGCGATGTCTACGAGCATCTCCTCCGTCAGCCGGCCGGCCAGCTCCGGATCGTAGGCGACGACCGTGCTCTCGTAGTTCAGGCGCAGGCTGCGCACGTCGAGGTTGGCCGAGCCGAAGACCGCGAGCAGACCGTCGACGACCATCGCCTTGGCGTGCAGCAGGGGGCCGCGCCGCTCGTAGATCCGCACCCCGGCCTCGAGCAGCCCTGCGTAGAACGCGCGCGAGGCGTACTGCACGGTCCGGTGGTTGTTCTCCGCCGGCACCACGAGGCGGATCTGCACGCCGCGTTTCGCCGCCATGCGCAGCGCGTAGAGCAGCGGCTCGGTCGGCACGAAGTACGGCGTCGCGACGACGATGTCGCGGCGGGCCGCGGCGACGGCGTTGAAGAACACCTCCTCCACCGAATGCTCGAGCGAGGTCGGACCGCTGTTGACGAGACGCGCCGGCACGGCCCCCTCCGCCCCGGGGTGGCGCCCGAAGTACGCCTCGCCGAGGAGCTCGTCGGGGTTTTCGTCGGTCATGTAGTACCAGTCGCGCAGAAACGTGTACTGGAGTTCGTTGACCAGAGGCCCGCGGATGCGGAAGTGGTAGTCGCGGATCGCCGGCCGCCCGGGCCGGGCCATGTGCCCGGCGTGCAGGTTCACCCCGCCCGTGAAGGCGGTCTCGCCGTCCACGACGAACAGCTTGCGGTGGTTGCGCAGGTTGATCTGCACCTGCTGCCTGAGGAGGTTCACCAGGGAGAACGCCACGACGCGCATGCCGGGGACGGCGCGGTAGCGTCGGAAGAACCCGCGAAGCCGCGCGGGCTGCGACCCGAAGGCGTCCGTCATCACGCGCACCTTGACCCCGGCTCGCGCCCGCTCCGCGCAGGCGTCGAGGAGGCGCCGCCCCACGTCGTCGGCCCCGATGATGTACGACAGGATGTGGATGTGGTGGCGCGCGCCGCGGATCGCCTCCAGCATCGCGGGAAACGTCTCCGTGCCGTCCTCCAGCAGCGTCACGGCGTTGCCGCCCAGCAGACGGTGCTCCGGCGTGATGCGGTCGAGCGCGGCGTCGAAGAGGGCCGCCGCGGCGGGCGGCGGACACGCCCGGGCCTCGCGCAGGCTTCGCCAGTAGGCCAGCGGATGCGACTCGCGCTCGCTGGCCGAACGCGCCGCGCTGAACGTCGAGTCCCGCGAGCGCTTCCGCCACGCCTTGCGCGGCACGCGGGAGATGCCGAACGCCGCATACCCCAGCGGTCCGAAGACCGGAAACGCCCATGCCGTGAACAGCCAGAGGATCGTCGAGCGCGAATCGCGGCGGTGCGTCAGGCAGTGCAAGGCGACGGCGGCGAAGCACGCGACGTGGAACACGCCGCCCGCGCCGAAAATCTGGGCCGAAGAGAGTCCGCCCAGGGATTCGAGGACGCGCGCGATCATGGCGCACCTCGCCTGGACGCGGCCATGCAGACGGCGGCGACGGCGATCGTCGCCGCGAACGCGGGCAGCATCGAGCCCGTGCCGCGGCCCCAGGCGCCGACGGCCGCGTAGACGGCGCTGACGACCGCGTTGCCGACCAGCAGCTCCAGCGCCGCCCGCCCCGGCGGCATGCGGGCGATCCCGGCGAAGAGCACCGACGCCTCGGCGAGCACCGGCACGGGGCGAAGCAGAAGCAGCCAGCCGCGCGCCCCGCCGCCGGCGAATCGCCGCATCGCCGCCAGATCGGATTCGCCGACCGCCCTCGCCGCCCAGCCCGTGCAGAAGCGTCCGAGCAGATAGCCGATCGCCGCGCTCACGCCCATCGCCAGGAACGACACGGCGAACCCCCGCCCGAAGCCC
This sequence comes from uncultured Lentisphaerales bacterium, assembly GCA_964451695.1. Lineage (GTDB taxonomy): Bacteria > Verrucomicrobiota > Kiritimatiellia > RFP12 > UBA3636 > JAAZAI01. Next base: position 5,178 of record CAYVJM010000083.1, read on the forward strand.
AGCGCCATCCCGCAGCACGTGCTCGCCAGACTCGAGGGCACCGGCATCGCGATGTCCGAGGCCAGCAGGCCGAACAGCACGGCCGCCGTGCGCAGCGGATGCGCCTCCGCCGCCGTCATCTGGCGGTCGAACCAGCCCTCGACCGCCTCGCCCCAGAGGAGGAACGGCACGATGATCAGCGCCGAAACGGCGACGAAGAGCAGAATGGATCGGAAGGGAACGGGTGTTTTCATGGCAAGTGGCTAGGCATGCGTCCATGTCGCCGAATCGCGGCGGACGAGGCGTTCCGGCATTCGCTTTCGTTTGCCTCGCGCCCCGCGAACGGCTACAATCGACCGGTTGAAAGCAACATTGTACCACACTTTTCGGAAATCGAGGACATCGGACATGGGTCGGCAGCAAGAACTTCCGCTTCAGGGCATCGTCGAGCTGGCCAGCGCCTTCTACGGCTCGGCCACGCTCTTCGCGGCGATCGAAACCGACGTTTTCACCGCGATCGCGAAGCTCGGGGCGCGCGCCACCGCGGAGACCGTCGCGGAAGCGGCCGGCGCCAGCGCCCGCGGGATGCGCCTGCTCCTCGACGCCTGCGTCGCGCTCGGCCTCCTCGCCAAGCGCGGAGACATCTACGCCAACACCGCGGCGGGCGCGCAGGCGCTCGTCGCCGGCGCACCCGCCGACCTCTCCCGCACCATCCTCTACAACCGCGACGTCTACCCCGCCTGGGGGCGCCTCTCGCAACTCGTCAAGACCGGCCGCCCCGTCGAAGACCCGGCGATCCACCTCGGCGCCGATCCCGCACGGACGCGCCGCTTCGCGCTGTCCATGCGCGGCCGCGCCCTGGCCATCGGCCGCGCCGTCGTGCCGATGATCGATCTGACCGGTTGCGCAACGCTCCTCGATCTGGCCGGAGGCCCCGGCACGTACGCCGCGTTGCTGGCGCAGGCCAACCCCGGGCTGCGCTGCACGACCGTCGACCTGCCCGCGATCTCCGCCGTCGCCGCGGAGTGCATCGCCGAAGCCGGCCTCGCGGACCGCGTGGCCTGCGTGGCCGGCGACTACCACGCCGACACCTTCCCCGCGGAAACCTACGACGCCGCGACGATCTTCGGCGCGCTCCACCAGGAGGACCCGGCCGACATCCTCGCCATCCTGCGCCGCGCCCATGCCGCCCTCAAGCCCGGCGGCAAGCTCTACGTGCTCGACATGATGACGGACGCGTCCCACGCCCAACCGGCCTTCTCCGCGCTATTCGCCGTCAACATGGCCCTGACGACCGCGAACGGCTGGGTGTTCTCGGACTCCGAGCTGAAGGACCTGATGACCCGCGCCGGCTTCGAACCCGGCGAGACGCGCCCGGTGCCGCCCCCCATGCCGCACTGGCTCGTGGGCGCCGTCAAACGGTGATCCGCCTGCATACCCCGATGCCCAATGGCCTCCTCAGTACGCATCCCTGAAGGACGGCCGAGGCCGACAATCCGCTCGGAAACCTCGCCTCTTCGCAAAAAGAAGCGGTTTTCGCGCGTGAAAACCGCCTAAACAAACTTCCCGACGGGCTTGGCACGGTCGTTGCTTAAGAGTGAGGCGAGGCCACAACCCCAAAATTCTGGCCTCGCAATAAATAGCACACCTCTCAACATATCACCCCACCCAACACCTACCTCCCTAGATATCAAAAAAACCCCCGGTTTCCTACCGCCGGGGGTTTTTTTCGTCTTGGATCCGGCAGCCGTCGTCGCAGCGACTCGGCTACTCGGCGGATCCGCCCTGGGGGGCCATCATCATGGCGGCGCCGAACACGGACATCATGAGAGTCTGCTGGAGCTGCTCCTTCGTGGTCGCGGCCTTCGCGCCTTCCAGGCCGGACTTGATCATCGGCGCCATCGCGAGGAACTGCTGCTTCTTGGCGGCGTCGAACTTCATGCTCTGGACGCCCTCCATCGCCTCCTTCACGCCGTCCTTCCACCCGTCGGACATCTCCTTGGGAACCCAGACGCCCTCCACGGCCGTGAACGGCACGTCCTCGGTCTTGCCGTCCTTCTGCTTGAACGTCACGACCACGGAGCCGTCCTCGGCGGTCCGCGAGCCGACCACGGCTCCGGCGATGGCGTCCGGGTTCATGGACTTCGAGGTCTCGCCGAACGCGGCGAACTCGGGGTAGGCGAGAATGGCCTTGATGTCGCCGGCCTTGAGCGCGTCGAGCGTGAGCTTGCCGGCGAGGCTCTTGAAGGCCTTGGCGACCTTCTGGACGTCGGGGGCGATCTCGGCGGCCGGCCGGCCGGCCTTCTCGGCCGCCATGGCGGCGAACAGGTCGGCCTTGGCGAAGGCGACGTCGGCGAAGACGCCGGCCAGCGACTGGACTTCCTTCCAGATGTCGGGATCCATCGCGGCGCCAAAGGCCTTGACCACGGTGGCGGCGTCCTTCTGGTAGGAGGCGGGCAGCATCGAAAACAGCTCGGGGCCGCGACCGGTCTCCAGGGCGTCCGCATAGCGCACGGCGGCGGTCTGGGCGGCCTTTTCGGCCGGCGTTGCGGCCAGGATCGCGACGGTGGGAACGAGGGCGAGGAGCAGGCTCAGTGAACGCTTCATGTCAGGACCTTTGTTGCGAGAGGTGAAGCGCACGGCCGCCGCGTCGTTGCGGCGCGACGTAGCGCATGCGGGAAAGTAAACCACAACCCGCCCTTACAAGGCAATCCCATTCTTGATATACTGTGCCTCCGTTTTCAGACCTGCTCGGGCGACTACCGCCGAAAAGAATCCGGACACGTTGCAGCGGACAATCATCGCCGCGATGCCGTAGCCAAACAACAACCCCATTTTCCATCTCGACAACAGCGATGCGTTTTGTCCTGTATAATATCCGATATGCGACCGGCAAACGCATTACGCGCGCCTGGATGGATATCCTCCGCCGCACCGACGACCACTTCAAGACGATCACGGAATTCATCACCGACCTCAAACCCGACGTCGTCGGGCTCGTGGAAACCGACGGCGGATCGTTCCGCATGCGCCACCTGCACCAGGCACAGCAGATGGCGCTCGCTACCGGGCTTCCGCACCACACCTTCGGCGTCAAATACAAGGCTGACGGACTGTTGCGCCGCTTCCCGGTATTCTCAAAGCAGGGCAATGCACTCCTGACAAAAGGGCGAGTTCAACACAAGCGCTTCCACTACTTCAGGCGTGGTTTCAAGCGCCTGGTCATCGAGCTCGAACTTGATCAAGCGACCCTTTTTCTCGTGCACCTTTCGTTGCGCCGCAATGTCCGCCGCAGCCAGTTGCTGCAACTCCAGCAGTTCGTCGCCGAGACCTCCAAGCCTTGCATCGTGGCAGGCGACTTCAACGCGCTCATGGGGCCGGACGAACTCAAGGGATTCCTCGAGGCAACGGGCATGAACCAGGCGAACAACGACAACGCACCCACATACCCGAGCTGGAACCCCTGCCACGTGCTCGACTTCGTCTGCTACTCCCCGAAGCTGAAGCTGAATGCCTTCACGCTGCCCAAGGTGACACTTTCCGATCACCTGCCGCTCGTGTGCGACTTCGAAGACCTCTCTGCCTGAAGCAACCTTTGGGCGAAACGAAAGGGTCGCTCAACCCCCACTTCGCCTCGAAGACTCAGCGGGGCGTGACGACGTTGCCGCGGTTGAGGAGGAAGGCGGGGTCGAGGGCGGCCTTCGCGCGGCGGACGTCCTCGACGCCGCGCGTCCCATTGCACGCGGCGAAGTCGGCGCGCTTTCGCTTGCCGGTGCCGTGCTCGCCGGAGTAGACGC
>CAYVJM010000084.1:0-5341 GCA_964451695.1 uncultured Lentisphaerales bacterium
TGACGACGTAGTCGCGGATCGAGACGGTTCCGAAGGTTGCATCGCCAGGTTGCATGTGGTAGTCTTTCCGGGTGCCCGAGGCTTCCCCGCAGGCGGCTCGGAGAGGCCGTCTTAAGCGAATCTTAATGAAGCGCCGTTACAGTGCAGGGCGCTTAGTTTCCAACGAAAAAACCGCCCCCGTCGCAGTTGTCCGTGAACATGCAACACAACTCCCTCAGCGTCGTCCTGCCCGTCTTCAACGAGGCCGCCTGCATCGTGCCCGTCCTCACCGAGCTGTACCGCGGCGTCGCGTTCGCAAAGCGCCATGAAATCATCGTCGTCGACGACGGATCCACCGACGGCTCCTCGGCGCTAGTCAACGAGTTCGCCGTCGCGCACCCCGGCGTACGGACGCTGCGGCTCGAACCCAATGCCGGCCAGAGCGCGGCCTTCTGGGCCGGCATCCAGGCCGCAACAGGGGACGTCATCGTGCTGATGGACGCGGACGGCCAGAACGACCCGGGCGACATCGCGCACCTCGTCTCGGCCCTCGACGACGCCGACATCGTCTGCGGCTACCGCGCCCATCGCAACGACACGTTCGCGAAACGCGCCGCCAGCCGTCTGGCGAACGCCGTCCGCCGCGCGATCCTCCACGACGCCATCCGCGACACGGGTTGCTCGCTCAAGGCGTTCAAGGCGCCGCTGATCAAACCGCTTCAATACTGGGACGGCATGCACCGCTTCCTCCCCATGCTCGCCTCCCTGAACGGCGCGAAAATCGTCCAGATTCCCGTATCGCACCGAGGCCGCATGGCGGGAAAAAGCAAATACACGAACTTCGGCCGGCTCAAGCGCACGTTGCGGGATCTCTTCGGCGTGGCCTGGCTCCAGAGCCGCACCCGCCGCTTCGCCGTCATGCCGACACAGGGATCGCTCCCCGCCGACAAGCATGGAGAAGCCGACTAGCATGCGCTTGCCATCCGCCACCGCACGATTCGCCGGCCATCCGCTCGCGCTGGTCTTCTGGATCCTGGCGATCTGGGGCGGCATGCTGGCCCTGCGGGGCTACTGGGAGCCTGACGAGGCGCGTTTCGTCTACGTCGCCCGCGAAATGGCCGCGACCGGCGACTGGCTCGTCCCCCACCGCCACGGCATTCCCTACGCCCACAAGCCGCCGCTCATGTTCTGGCTGATCAACCTCGGCGAAGCCGCGCTTCCCCTCCCCTTCGGCTCGCGTCTGCCCTCCTTCCTCGGCGTATTTCTCGCTTTGGCCTCCGTCTACGGCATCGCAAAGCTCTGGGGCGGCAAAAGCCTCGCCCTTCGAACCGTGGCCGTGCTCAGCAGCTCCTTGCTCTTCTGGCAGACCGGCGGCATGGGGCAGATCGACGCGCTCCTGCTCGGCCTTGAATCCGCCGCGCTCTTCCTCCTGCTGCGAAACGACCGCCTTCACCCCACCCGCGTGCCCTGGGAGGCCGGACTGCTAATGGGGCTGGCCATTCTGGCGAAAGGCCCTGTCGGTCTCATCATCCCCCTCGGCACCTATCTGTCCATCCGCGCGGTGGCACCCGGCGAAGGCGCCCCTCGCACCCGCTTCATTCCCCTGCTGGTCGTCTTTCTGCTAGCCGTAATCATTCCGGTCATCTGGATCGTGGCGTGCTGGCGCGCTGGCGCACCGGAAACATACTTGCGCGAACTCCTATTCACCCAGAACGTTTCCCGCGCCGCCGGTGAACTCGGGCACCGCCAGCCATTCTACTACTATCTGCTCCATCTCCCCGTCGGATTTCTCCCCTGGACGTTCTTCCTCCCCGCCGCCATCGCCCGCCTCCGCAAAACGGATCCCGCGCTCCTGCGCAAGCTCATCGCATGGGCGGGATTCGTCGTCCTCTTCTTTTCGATTCCCAGCAGCAAGCGCAACCTCTACGTTCTCCCCGCGATGCCTGCGCTCGCGATGATGATCGCCGCAGGCTGGGAAGCGCTCGCCGCATCGACGGCAAATCGGAAGGGAGCCGTCGCCCTCGTGGTCTCGGCGGCCCTTGGCGCCACAGGCGCCGCGCTGGCCGTCCTCCTGCGCAACGACGTCGCGGCGCTGACCCGCAACGAGTCCACAGTCCACGCCCTGGCCGCGCTGAGCGCCTGGCCTTTCATCCTGCTCGCCGCCGCAGCCGCCGCTTCGGCCTGGAGCCTGCGCAAGCCGGGACCGAGCTGGCCGGCGCGCTTCGCGGTCGGGCTTTGCGCCGTCTGGGCCGCCTGCGGCTGGTTCGTCTTCCCCAGTTTCGATTCTGTCAAAACCCCCGTCGAAATCATCGAGCCCGCGGCGCGCCACATCCCGCCCGACGGTCACATCCTCCTCTACGCCATGAACGGCGAGACCCTGGCCCTGCACGCCAACCGGCGCGGACGGTACTGCGTCGACGACGATGCCATGCGGCGCGCCATGGCCGAGCAAGGGCGCGGCATGGCCATCTTCCTTGCGAAAAACGCTGGCGAATTGACTTCCCGCTTTCCCGCCACGACGGAAACCGGAAGCTTCCGCATGGGCTCGAAGCGCTACGTCTGGTGCGCCTTCGATGCCGCTCCATCCGCCCCGGAGCCCGTCCGACCATGAACAACGCCACCCGACAACCTCACCCGGCGAAGGCGCGTCTCGCCGCCCGCATCGCCTTGGCCTTGCTGGTCGTCGGCCTGGTTGCGAGCGCGGCGCACGCAGGATCGCTGGAACGCTGGTTGCTCCATGCCGAAGGTCTCCGCGCCTGGCTGCTGGGGCGGAGCGCCATCAAGGCCGCCGGGGCCTTCCTCGTCCTCAACACGCTGCTCTGCGCCTCCGGCGTTCCGCGACTCTGGACGGGCGCTCTGGCCGGCGCGGTCTTCGGCGCGATCCCCGGGCTCCTCCTCGCCCTCCCCTCCTCGCTCGCGGGCGCCGCGATGACCTTTGAATTCGGCCGCCGCGCCTCCGATGCCTGGCTCGCGGACGCCATCCCCGCGAAATGGAAGGGATGGATCGACGCCCATGCGACGCCGGATGCGCTCCAGACGGCCGTCATCCGCCAGCTTCCCGTGCCAGGGGCCGTCCTGACGCTGCTGCTGGCGGCGGGCGCGATCACGCGGCGAAACTTCCTGGTCGGCTCCGCGATCGGCTTCCTGCCCGCCGCCGCGATCGCCTCCTTCGTCGGCACCGCCGCGACCACCCGGCAGACCGCCGAATCCCTCGCCCTCGCGGCCGCCGCCGTCGCGGCCTCGCTGGGCGCGCTGGCCTTGCTCCGAGGCAGGCACGATGGCGCCATCGGACGATGAGCATCGTGCTTCCACAATGAACCCGCCTGATCGTTGGGCGGCGTCGGGGCTGTTTTCTTTTTTTTCCGCTTGTGCTAGACTGTGCCCCAAAACCGGGCGGACGGTCTTGTGCGCTGTCATCCCCACCCCCATCCTGGAGTGAATACATGGAAAACAAAACGTGGCTTGTCGTCCTCGGCATCGTCGCCGTCATCGTCGTCGCCGCCATCGGCATCTACAATTCGCTGGTCGCGCTGCGCAACCGCTTCAAGAACGCCTTCGCGCAGATCGACGTGCAGCTCAAGCGCCGCTACGATCTGATTCCGAACCTCGTCGAGGCCGTCAAGGGCTACATGACGCACGAGCGCGAGACGCTCGAAGCCGTCGTCAAAGCCCGCGGCGCCGCGATGGGCGCGGCCTCCGCCGCCAGCGCCAACCCCGGCGACCCCGCCGCGATGAGCGCCCTGGCCGGCGCGGAGTCCGCCCTGAAGGGCTCGATGGCCCGGCTGATGGTCGTCGTCGAACGCTATCCCGAGCTGAAGGCGAACCAGAACATGATGGCGCTCCAGGAGGAGCTGACCTCCACCGAGAACAAGGTCTCCTTCGCCCGCCAGGCCTACAACGACGCCGTGATGGCCTACAACACGAAGCGCGAGACGTTCCCGAGCAACCTCTTCGCCGGCGCCTTCGGCTTCACCGAGGCCAAGCTCTTCGAGATCCTCGACGCCGCGGAGCGCGAAGCCCCGAAGGTCAAGTTCTAGCGCGCGCCGCGCCGACAAGACGGCTCCGCCATGGACTTCTTCGAACAGCAGGCGCGGGCGAAGCGCAGGACAGCTTGGCTCGTCCTCGTCTACGCCCTGTTCGTCGCGGGCATCGTCGCGGCGGTCCATGGCGTCGTTTCGGTCGCGATCGGGATCGCCTTGGCGGACCAGGCCGGAGCCGGGGACGACGTCGCCCTCGCCTTCGCCCAGGTCGCCGCGAATCCCCGGGTTCTCCTCGGCTCCGTCGGCGCCATTTCCGCGATCATCGGCGTGGCCACGCTCGTCAAGACCGCCCAGCTCGCTCAAGGCGGCCCCGCGGTGGCCCAGGCCCTCGACGGCCGCGAGGTCCTCCAGGCGACACACGACCTGCGCGAGCGGCGCCTGCTCAACATCGTCGAAGAGATGGCCATCGCCTCCGGCGTGACGATGCCGCGCGTCTACGTCCTGGACGCGGAACCGGGCGTCAACGCCTTCGCCGCCGGCTACGCCTCGAAGGACGCCGCGATCGCCGTCACGCGCGGCACGCTCGATCTGCTCAACCGCGACGAGCTGCAGGCCGTGGTCGGCCACGAGTTCAGCCACATCCTCAACGGCGACATGCGCCTGAACATCCGCATGGTCGGCGTCCTCTTCGGCATCCTCTGCATCTCGCTGATCGGCAGTCTGCTCTTCCGCGGCGGCGTCCAGATCCTCCGATTCTCGGGACGCTCTCGCAAGAAGAAGGACAACGGCGCCGCGATCGCGCTGGGGCTGATGCTTTTCGGCGGGGTCGTGTGGGCGCTGGGCTCGCTCGGGGTCCTCTGCTCGCGTCTGATCCAGGCGATGGTCTCGCGCCAGCGCGAATACCTGGCCGACTCGTCCTCCGTCCAGTTCACCCGCAACCCGGACGGCATGGCGGCGGCGCTCAAGATCATCGGCGCCGCGACGCATGGCAGCCGCATCGGAAACCCGCGCGCCGCCGAGGTCTCCCACATGCTCTTCGCCACGGGCGTCCGGCACAGCCTCTTCGCCACGCATCCGCCCCTGGAGGACCGCATCCGCGCCATCGACCCGAGCTTCGACGGCGACTTCGCCGAGGCCCGGCAGACCGTGAACCGCCGCCTCGCGATGCGTCTCAGCCAGACCGACGCCGACGAAGAGGGCGAACTCCACCGCGGCATCCTCTACCGAATCCTCGACGAGGCCGCCGGAGCGGCCGGCGCGCCGATCCCTTCCGAATCCCCTCCCCCGCCGTCGTCCGCGACGGGTGGCGGAGTCTCCACACCGCCACCGCCTGCGCCGCAGGGCGACTGGCTCGACGCCGACGCGCGCGACGCGATCCGCAC
>CAYVJM010000084.1:5441-8953 GCA_964451695.1 uncultured Lentisphaerales bacterium
GGCCGACCGCCTCGTCGCGGCGGACGGCCAGATCGATCCCTTCGAATTTGCAATGACGCGCATGTTCCGGGCCCGATTGCTACCCGACGTCAAGGCGGCGCGGCGAGCGGAGGCGATCCCGCGGGAGCAGGCGGGCTACGTCCTCCAAGTCCTGGCGGCGTTCGGCACCCCGGACCGCGAGCAGGCCGCCGCGGCCTGGCGGGCGGGTGCTGCGAAGCTGGCCGCGTTCGTCGACTTGGACGGGCTCAAGGATCGCGCCCCCAACGACCTCGTTCGCTTCGAAGGCGCGCTCCAGGCGCTCCAGCGGCTGCCGCCCGTGGCCAAGCGCGCGTTCATGGAAGCGTGCCAGGCGGTCGCGGGCTTCGACGGCGCCCTGAACGAGACCGAGGAGAACTTCCTCTTCGCCATCGCCGACGTGATCGAGGCGACGGGCTGGAACGGCGGCGGGGCGCCGATCGGCTAGCCGAACCGGCTAGGAGAAAATGAGGACGCCGGCGACGCCGATGATCTCCTGCCCCGTGCGCATCGGCCGGAGACGCAGCTCCATCGAGCCCGACGTGCCGTCCGCCCGCGGCACCTGGCGCTTTTCGACGACGTTCTCGCCCCGGATCGCGGACTGGAAGCACTCGACCAGATCCGGAAGCAGCTCGCTGAAGTGCTTCTTCCGGGCCTCCACCTCGTCCGCCAGCCCGAGCAGGGCCAGCACGGGGGGGTTGAGCACCTCGAATTCGCCATGGAGATTGCAGGCGAACGCCGGGAGGGGAACGACCTCGAGCGTGGCGCGGAGCTTGCGAAGCTCCTCGGCGGAGTTCTTGCGCTTCTCCACGTTGCGGATCGCGAAGACGACGGACTCGGAGCGCGTGAACTGGATCGTGCTGACGCCGACTTCGGCGAGGAAGGACGTTCCGTTGCTGCGGAAGCACCGCGCATCGATGAGGATGTGCTGCTTGTTGGCGAGATTCTTGCGCAGCATCGCGATCATCCGGCTGTTCATGCCGTAGACGATTTTCTCGATCGGCAGGTTCCAGACGTCGTCGGAGGAATAGCCGAAAACGGACTCGGCCCGGGCGTTGCAGTCCATGACGTGCCCCTCGTCGTCCAGAACGAGGATGACGTCGTAGAGCGCGTTCATGAGCTGGTAGAACAGCGCCTTGGGGTCGACGCGCTGGAGCGAAGGCTTGTCGGCGGCGATCGGCTCGGGCTTCTCCTGAACCGACGTCCGGTCGGCGATGCGGATGCCCGGCTTCGGCTCCTCGGGCTTGGGTGCGGAGATGGGTTTCAGAACAGGGCGGGAGACCTCCGCCGGGGCCGGAGCGACGGGAACCGGGGCGGTCGGACGCATGACGGGCGACGCCGGAGCTTGACGGATCGCGGCAAGAGGCGCCACCGCCGGAGGCGGGGCCGCGGGAGTCTGGACTGCGGGAGGCGGGGCCGCGGGTAGAGACGGCGCAGCGACGCGGGAAACCGCGGGCGCGGGCGCGGCCGGAGTCGGCGCCGGGGAAATGGCAAACGCGGCCGCCGGGGCGGACGCAGATCCCGATACGGACGCCGGCGCGGGCGCAGTGGAACTTGGCAAAGCCGCAGGCTTCTCAGGCATCCGGAACGTCATCGGAGGCCGCTGGGGCGTGGGAGTCGGAACGGGAGTCGGCTCAACCGACGCCCCGGCCGACGGCCCGGAGGCAGGCGCCCCGAGTCCTTCCGCCACGGGTGGGCGAACGACATTTTCAGTTTTCTTCTTGAACCAGAGTGCCATGAGAACCTCCCGGATTGTCGCCCGGGCATGAAGCGCACGGGACAGCGTAGAGAAAATAGCAGATACCATGCCACAATATCAACGCATCCGCCAATCTGGCGCGCCGAAGCCTTGGTTCGCGTTTTTCGGCCGTTTCTCATTTTCTGGAGTCGTGGCGGCTGGACGGTACGGCGCGAATGTGGTAGGATCCTGGGCGTCTTGGACAAACCCGAAGCCAGACCTAGGAGCCGCCGCCATGCATGGACATCTCGCCGTTCTCGGAGCCGCCGCCGCGCTGCTCGCCTCCCTCTCCGCCGTCCGGGCGGAAGCCCCCGCCCCCACCCCCGCCCCTGCGGCCCAGCCCGCCCCCGTCGTCGACGCCAAGTGGCAGTCGGCGGGCGCGGACGCCTTGCGGGGCGAAATCAACCGGGTCGGCGAGCAGATCCGCGAAAAAATCGGCGAGTCGATGGCGCTCCAAGATGCGATCAGGAGCGCCGCGGACAACCCCGCCTACACCTCCCCGGAGATCGCGAAGCGCCGCGAGGCGATCGCCGCGCTTGAGAAAGCCCTGGTCGAGGCGCGCATCGCCCTTCAAGCCGAAGTCGCGAAGCATCCCGACGTCGCCGCCCTGGCGCAGAAGAACCAGGGGGTTCTCGGGGAAGTCGGCCAACTTCGCGTCATGAAAAAGGCGCTCGCGCAACGGCTTGCGGAGCGCCTCTCGGGAAAGACCGGCGGCAACTAGACCGCGCGCCGTCCCTCTCAGAAGTCGGGCATTTCGATGCGGATGGTGCGTCCGCTGAGATTGCCGGACTTCTTGCCCTCCCCCTTGTCGAGATCCGATCCGCGCAGCGTGCCCGGCTCGGAGAAGAACGGCACTTCGAAGGATGTCCCGCAGTTCGGGCAGTCCGACGACATGCCCATCATCTCGGCGGGCGCCTCCAACTCCTGCTTGCAGTTCTTGCAGAAGAACGACACGATGCGCGGTTTCGGCTTGGGCGCCTCCGCGGGATTCACTTCGAGCGTCGAAAGGTCGATGCGGATCGTCTTGTTCTTCTGAGGCACCGCCTCCGCGGCGGCAAACGCCTCGGCCGTCTTGGCCTCGACGAGATCTTCGGTTGTCGCCACCTCGATCTTCGGCCCGTGGATCGTCCCCGGCTCCGATTCCTGCGGGATCGTCACGGACTTCCCGCAGACCGGGCATTCGGAAGCGAGCCCGACCGCCGCAGCCGGCGCCTCGATCTCGCCGCCACACGCCTTGCACTTGAAGGAGACGGCCACCGAGAAGTCGTCGTAGATGATCTCCTGCGGGACGGCCGCGACAGGCGCCTCGACCTCGGTCTCGGGCGCAGGCGTCTCTCCGTCCTCGAGAAGTTGCACGACAAGGTCCTTGCGAGGCGGCGAAATCGTGTCTTTCGCTTTTTTGAGAATCCGCACCCGCGCCGACTCGTGCTCCGCGATCATGATGTAGCGGCCCGTCTGGGGATTGCGCATCTTCCGGGCCTTCTTGGTGATCACATCGACGCGACAGATGCCCGGAACCGAGAATCCGCCGTTCTTCGCCTCGCGGTAGGCAATCTCGGCCAAGCCGTTGAGCATCACCCTGATCTGGCTGCGTTTGACGCCTGAAAGCCCGGAAAGCTCCTTGACCAAGTCGTTCTTGTTGTATGCGGCCATGTCAAAACCTCTCGAATAATGGCGGTTTATCGCGCGGAATGAAAGACACGCCCCTATTGAGCAGGTTCCATGCCAGATCGCGGCACATCGGACCGCATCACGGCTG
>CAYVJM010000085.1:0-8947 GCA_964451695.1 uncultured Lentisphaerales bacterium
TCCTCGCGCACAACCTCTGGAAGCTCGCCGCCATGGCCGCCGCGCGACAACGGGAGGCGCGCGAAGCCCGAGCCGCCTGAGGAAAGCCCGCGCGTTCGCTCCATCCAGACCCGCCGAAGCAGGCGCGGGCGCTTGCGCTCGCCCGGAAAATGTGGTTTTCGCGAGGTGATCGCACACAATCGGACGTCACCCCGGCTCCATGCCGTCGCGACGCGTCCGAATCCCCGACGGGAGGGCCACCCTCCGAAAATCATGCCATCTTGGGACAGGCTCTAACATAGTGGTACCCGGTGCCGCCGATGCCGCTGCCGCCGATGCCCGGTAGCTGAGCCGAAGCCGATCCACCCGTTCCCGAGCCGCCCGCGCGGCGATGGACAGTCGAGGAGTTCGAGCGCGTCGGCAAGGCGTTCGTCACCCGCGCCAACCCCTCGAACAGCATCCAGCGCGTCTTCTTCATCGCGGACGTCCAGCCGCTGCTGCTGGCGAACAGCGCAGGCGGCTGCCTCTTCAACGAGACGGCCACGGCCCCGGCCGTGAACAGCCGGGCGATGGTGGACGCCTTCAACCTCCGCCACCGCTGGACGTTCGAGAGCCCGCGCCTCCTGCCGACCTCTTCGGAGCGCAGCAGTTTCTCCGCGAGCAGCGGCTACGGCGGCGCGGGGCTCGCCATGTTCGCCCAGGGCAACTACGCGCTGATCTACGGCGGACGCTACCTGCTCATCCAGTTCCGCAAGATCTCCGACGAGCGCATCGCCGCGGGCGGCCGGGCGATGGACCTGTCCGTCTCCGAAATGCCGCACTGGACGATGCCCGTCTCGCGGACGTTCACGCGCGCGACGGCGATCTACGCCGGCGGCCAACGGAAGGAGCTGGCGAAGTACTTCCTGGCCTTCCTCGCCAGCGAGGAGTACAACCGGAACATCGTCGCCGATGGCGACTCCCTCCCCCCCGATCCGCGCTACAGCCGCCTCGAGGCCTTCCGGCAGCCGAAGGAGCGTCCGGACGAATGGGGCGTCCACGCGGCCCTCGCCGAAACCATGGAGACGATCGCGGTTCCCGCCGAATCGTCGCCGTTCGTCATCGACGACGTCGTCGCGCGCCTCCTCGAGAAGGCGCAGGACTACCACATCAACAACCTGAAGACCGCCGAGGAGGCGCTGGCGGACCTCGAGCGCGAGATGGCGGCCGAGATCCGGCGCAGCCTCGACGAGGATCCCGACCTCCTCCCGCTCTACGAGGTGCGCCTCGCCACCCAGGCGAAGATCGACGACCTGCGCGCACGCGGCGAGAAGGTCCCGCTGTCCTGGATCAGCAACCCCCAGCACCGCCGCTGGTACGTGTTCAACGGCTGGGCGGACGAGGAGAAATAGCGACATGACCCCATCCTCCGCCCTTCCGAAGGCCTCCCGCGCGGCGCGCCGCCGCGCCCTCCGGCAGAACGCCACCGGCCTGGCGTTTCTCGCGCCGAACATCCTCGGATTCCTCGCGTTCACACTGCTGCCGCTTGTCTTCAGCCTCGTGCTCGCGTTCACGAACTGGGACATCCGCTTCCACAACATGTTCAAGGACGTGCCGCTCAAGTTCGTGGGCTTCGCCAACTTCGCGCGCCTCTTCCACGAGCCGGACTTCCCGAAGTACCTCGGCAACACGCTCTTCCTGATGATGAACATCCCGCTGGCCATCGCCGGGAGCCTCTGCGCGGCGCTGCTGCTCGTCAAGGACACGCGCGGCGGCGGCGGGCGCGTGTGGGCGAGCGTGATCTGCACCGGCGCGCTGGTGGCGGGCGTGGCGCTGCTCGTGCTCGCGGGCGCGCACGCCGCCGCGATGACGATGGTGCTCGCGGGCGTCTTCGGGCTCTTCCTCGTCGGCGGGACGGCGGGCGGCGTGTCGGTGTACCGCACGCTCTTCTACATCCCCAACTTCACGGCCGGCGTGGCGGTGTACATCCTCTGGAAGAAGCTCTACAGCGACATCGGCCCGATCAACCACGCGCTGGCCCAGCCGCTGCGCGATATCGGCCAGGTCGTCAACGCCGCGCCGCCCGCGCTCTTCCAGACCGGCGGCGCCCTCGTCTTCTCGCTGCTTGCCGCGGCCGTCGCGGCGCTGCTGCTGGCGCGTCTCTTCCGCCTGTGGCGGGATGGCGACCTCGGCACGGCGGCGCTCGCGCCGCCGCTGGCGATCATGGCCGTGCCGTGCATCCTCGCGGCGCAGCAGGGCCGGGCGCTGGCGGAAGGCGACGCCGCCACGCTGGCGATCTTCGCAGCCCCCTCGCCGCCTATCTCGCGACCGGCCTCCGCGGGGCGATCCTCTGCGCCCGCGAAGGCCAGGCTTTCCCGGCGGCCCGCTGGAAGGGCGCGGGCGACACGCTCATGGCGGCGGGCGCCGCGCTCGCCGCGGCCTTCGTCCTGATCGGCTTCGCGATCCTCGCCGTCAAGCTGCCCGGCCTCGCCGCCTCGGAGGGCGGGCTCTCGCCGCCCGACTGGCTGGGCTCGTACGCCTGGGCCAAGCCCTCGATCATGATCATGGGCCTCTGGGCCTCGATCGGCTCGAACAACATGCTCCTCTACATCGCCGGGCTCACGAACATCCCGCCGGAGCTCTACGAGGCGGCGGACATCGACGGCGCGTCGAAGTTCCAGCGCTTCTGGAGCATCACCTGGCCGCAGCTCGCGCCGATCACCTTCTTCATCTTCATCATGTCCGTCATCGGCGGCCTGCAGGGCGGCTTCGAGACCGCGCGCACAATGACGAAAGGCGGACCGGCGGGCGCGACGACCACGCTCAGCTACTTCATCTACACCCAGGGCTTCGAAACAGGCCGCTTCGGCAGCGCCTCGGGCGTCGCCTGGACGCTCTTCGCCCTCGTCCTCGTCGTCACCCTCGTCAACTGGAAGTTCGGGAGCCGCTATGTCAACGACTGACCCCGCCCGCCGCCCCGCGCCGCGCGGCGTCTTCGCCCGAAAGAGCGCCGCCGCCTTCGGCCTGCA
The DNA here is from genome assembly GCA_964451695.1 of uncultured Lentisphaerales bacterium. Taxonomy (GTDB): domain Bacteria; phylum Verrucomicrobiota; class Kiritimatiellia; order RFP12; family UBA3636; genus JAAZAI01. The sequence goes on from CAYVJM010000085.1 coordinate 2,988, forward strand.
CATCCTGCTCGCCACCCTCGGCTTCACCTTCACGCTGCCCTTCGTCTGGATGGTCCTCACGAGCCTCAAGCCGCTCAAGGACGTCGATTCCGAGGACTGGCTGCCGACGGACCGCAAGCTGCGCTTCGAGAACTACCGCGATGTGTTCGACACGGCGCCCGCCAACGTCCAGATCGGCGAAGTCGCGTCGATCGCGCCGGACGCGGAGGGGACGCCCGTCTACGCGATCAAGCGCAGCGCCGACGGCGTCGTCGAGCACGTGCCGCTGGAGCGCAAGACGCGCTTCTTCGGCAAGGACGGCCTCGAGATCCCGCCCGCGCAGGTGGCGCCGGGGATGCACGTGCGCATGGACCGGGCGGCGGGGGACGGCGTGCCGTTCGGCCGGTTCTACTGGAACAGCGTCTTCATCGCGAGCTGGGTGACGTTCCTGCAGGTGCTGACGAGCTCGTTCGCGGCCTACTCCTTCGCGCGGCTGAAGTGGCGCGGGCGGGACAAGGTCTTCATGCTCTACCTCGCCACGATGATGCTGCCCGGCCTCGTCATGATGATCCCCAACTACCAGATCATGATCAAGCTGGGACTCGTCGACACGTACGCGGGGCTCATCGTCCCCGCGGCGTTCTCCGCGTTCGGGACGTTCCTCATGCGCCAGTTCATGCTCTCGATCCCGACCTCGCTCGACGAGGCGGCCGAGATCGACGGCGCGAGCAAGTGGCAGGTGTTCTGGAACGTCGTCATGCCCCTGGCGCGGCCCGGGCTGATCACGCTGACGATCTTCACCTTCATGGGCAACTACAACAGCTTCTTCTGGCCGCTCGTGATGCTTCGCACGACGGAGAAGTACACGCTGCCCATCGGCATGCTCTTCTTCGACAGCTCGCGCGGCCAGTCCACCCACCTGCTCATGGCGGCGATCACGATGTCCGTCCTGCCGATGGTCGTCGTCTACGTCCTCATGCAGAAGCAGATGGTCAAAGGCATCCAGCTCGGCGGCGTCAAGGGATAAGCGTCGAAACAACCCTTTAAAACAGGCATTCCTTCTGCTAGAATGGCCAGCTTCGGGCGAGGTCCCGAAGGGCAGCGGCATGGTGCCACGCCCAACGACACGGCAAGGAACGACATGGCACGCATCAATTCGACTGGTCTGGCGCTCGCGGCGATGGTCGCGGCGGTGGCGACGGCTCGGGGCGCGGGATATGCCCTCTACGAGGGCTCCGCGCGGGGCAACGTGGACGCGGCGGGGCTCACCGCCGGCGGCGGCGAACCCGGCGCCCTGTACTTCAACCCGGCGACGATCACCGACCTCGACGGCACCCAGATCCAGCTCGGCTTCTCCGCGATCTACCCCCGCGGCGACGTCGATACGACGAACCCCTACACCGGGGAGAAGCTCTGCACGAAAACCGACGAGAACCTCTGGAACATCCCCTCGTTCTTCGTCACGCACGCCATCAACGACTCGCTCGTGTTCGGATTCGGCACCTTCGCCCGCTTCGGACTCGGCGCCGAGATCGACCAGGACTGGCCCGGACGCTACAACAGCTACAAGGCCATCATCCAGGCCGTGGACCTCAACCCCAACCTCGCCTGGAAGGTCAACGACAAGCTGTCGGTTTCCGCCGGCGTCACGATCCGCCACTTCGACATCGAACTCGCGCAGAAGATCGACGCCGCAGGTCTCGTCGGCGCCCGTCGGCGCAACGACCCCTCCCCCTCTCCCTACGACATCGACCAGAACCTCCACGGCGACGACATCGGCTTCGGCTTCGACCTCGGCATCCAGTACCGCCCCGTCGAAACCCTCGAGCTGGGCGCCGCCTATCACAGCCGCATCAAGTTCGAAGTCGAAGGCGACGCCGACTGGAACAAGCCCGCCGCCGTGAATGCCTTCGCACCGGCGTTTTTCAACGACACCGGGTTCTCCGCCATCAACTGGAACCCCGATCTGATCATGCTCGCCGCAGCTTGGGACGCCACGGAGCGGTTGACGCTCGCGGCCGGTCTCACCTGCACGATGTGGAGCGTCTACGACGATCTCGTCATCGAATTCGACACGCCCGCGATGGCCGGAAGGGATCGCGTCGAAAGCGTGAAGGGCTGGCACGACGCCTGGCGCGCCGCCTTCAGCGCCAGCTATGCGCTGACCGACGCGTTCACGGCGCGCGCGGGCTACGTCTACGACAACTCCCCGCTCAACGGCGCCAACGTGGACTATCTCGTTCCGGCGGACAACCGCCACATCCTCGGCCTCGGCCTCGGCTGGGACGAAGGCAAGGCCTGGGCGATCGACGTGTCGTACTTCTACGAGATCGTCGAAGACTACACGGTCTCCGGGCGGCCCGCGGCCGGCGTGTTCGACGGCGCGTTCTCCTCCGGCACCGCCCACGCGCTGGCCATCTCCGCCACGCGGCGTTTCTAGCTTCGCAACCCGTCCCGGAACCCTTCGAGCGTGCCGCGCGCAGCGGCAAGCTCGAAGCGGATCAGCTCGGCGGCGAGGCGATAGGCAAACGGCGGCAGCGCGGCCAGCAGCGGGTGGCGCGCATGGCGCCGCACGAAGCGCACGTGCCCGGCGCGGTAGAAGCGCGAGCGGTTCCGCGACTGGCGCCGGATGCTGCCGCCGCCGAGATGGCGGATCGGCGCGCCTTCGGCCACGCCCAGCCGCCAGCCTTTCGCCGTCGCGCGGAACGACCAGTCCGCATCCTCGAAGAAAAAGAAGAACGCCTCGTCGAGGAGCCCCACGTCCTCCAGCGCCTCGCGCCGGACGAGGAGACAGGCTCCGCAAAGGTAGTCCGGCGATTCGCCGACCCTCGGCTCGCGGGGAATGTGGCAGGGTGGCCGCAGCCGCTTGCCGGCGGCGACGCGCCGCTCCCCTCCCCGCCCGTCGTCCTCGCGCATCGCGCAACCGACGGCGGCCAGGCTCGCATCGGCCTCGGCCGCCGCGAGCAGCCGCGCCAGCGCGTCGGGGTCGCAGACGGCGTCGTTGTTGACGAGCCAGACGTAGTCGAACGTGGCGAAGCCGCCGTCGGCGCGAAGGCCCGCGTTCACGCCACCGGCAAAGCCGAGATTGCGGCCCGTCGCGACCACTTCGGCTCCCGGACACGCGGCGCGCAAGGTCTCGACCGTGTCGCACGTCGAGCCGTTGTCCACGACGCGCACGTGGAGCCCCGGGCGCGTCTGCTCGGCAAGCCCCGCGCAGCAGGCGCGCGTCATCGCCGCGCCGTTCCAGTTGAGCACGATGGCGAGAACCCGCGGCGGCGGGGCGATCTGTGGAACAGGCGTCTCGCTCATTCGTCGTCTCCTCGCAGGGCCGTCGTCCGCTCCGCGGCGGCGAGGACATCGGCGACCGTCCTGCAGCGCGCCATCTCGCGGCGGAGCACGGAGGCGCCGGGCATGCCCTTGAAGTAGTGGAACAGGTGGAGCCGGAAGCTGGCGACGGCGCGCGCCTCGGGATCGTCCGGCACGACGTCGGGGCATTGCCCGCGCAGCATCGCCTGGAACGCCACGGCGAGGGCGAGGTGCGTTCGCAACGCCTCGAGCGCCTGCGCGGCGGAGCGCACGGCGCAATCTTCGGCCGGGGGCGCGCCGTCGAGCGCGGCGGCGATTTCGCCGAACAGCCAGGGGCTGCCGATGGCGCCGCGGCCGACCATGACGCCGGCGGCGCCGGTCGCGCGAAGCAGGGCGACGGCGTCGGCGGCGCGGTTGACGCCGCCGTTGACGACGACGGGCAGGCGCGTGGCGGCGACGGCCTCGGCGAGGAGACGGGCGTCGACGGGGCCGGCGTGGCCGGCCGAGGCGAAGCGGCCGTGGACGGCGACGCCGTCGCCGCCGGCGTCTTCAACGGCGTGGAGGATGTCGAAGACGGCAACCTCCCCGGGGGCGGGGCCGAGGCGCGTCTTGACGGTCACGGGGAGGCGCGTGCGGGCCTTCATCGCGGCGACGATGCGGCCGACGAGGGCGGGATTTCGCAGGAGGGCGGCGCCGCCGCCGCATTTGAGAACCTTGGGCACGGGGCAGCCGGCGTTGAGGTCGATGCCGACGAAGCCGCCGTGCGCCTCGGCGATCTCGGCGGCCGCGGCGAGGCGGTCGGGGTCGCCGCCGTAGAGCTGGACGACGAGGGGCCCTTCCTCGGGGAGACGCGCCAGGAGGGCGTGCGTGCGGGAGGAGCCGCGCACGAGGCCTTCGGCGCTGACCATCTCGGTGGTGCAGCGATCGGCGCCGCCGCGGCTGGACATCGCGCGCATGGGGGCGTCGGAAACGTCCGCCATGGGGGCCAGGAGGATCGCCGGGCGGCTCATCGACGGTGCAGCGTCGCGCGGCGGCGTCAGCCGCGCTGGGCGATGGGGACGTACTTTTCGCCCGGATGGATGCACTTGTAGGCCGGGCGGATGATGCGGCTGCCCGTGTTGAGCTCTTCGAGGCGGTGCGCGGCCCAGCCGGGCATGCGGCCGATCGCGAAGAGCGGAGTGAAGAGGTCGACGGGGATGCCGAGCATCTTGTAGACGAGGCCGGAGTAGAAGTCCACGTTCACGCAGAGCCCGTAGGTCGACTTGCTGCGCTCGAGAAAGAGCTGGACGCCGATTTCGGCCACGAGGTTGTAGAGTTTGAACTCGGCCTCGTATTCCTGGTTTTCGGCGACGAGCTGGGCGGCCTTTTCCCTGAGGATTTCGGCGCGCGGGTCGGAGATCTTGTAGACGGCGTGGCCGAGGCCGTAGATGAGACCGCTGCGGTCGAACGCCTCCTTGTTGAGGATCTTGCGCAGGTAGTCGGTCACCTCGCCGCGATCATCCCACTTCTTCACGTTGGCCTTGATGTCGGCCATCATGTGGCAGACCTGGAGGTTGGCTCCGCCGTGGCGGGGTCCCTTGAGGGAGAGGATGGCGGCGGCGATCGCGGAATACGTGTCGGTGAACGTCGAAGAGACGACGTGGGTGGTGAACGTGGAGTTGTTGCCGCCGCCGTGCTCCGCATGGAGGACGAGGCAGAGGTCGAGGATCTCGGCCTCGAGGCGGGTGTAGTGGCCGTAGGGGCGCAGCAGGCAGAGGATGTGCTCGGCGGTGCTCAGGCCCGGCCCGGGGTTGCGCATGTGGAGGCTCTGGCCCATGTAGTAGTGGGCCTTGGCCTGCTGGCCGTAGACGGCGAAGGTGGGGACCTGGGCGATGAGGCGAAGGGACTGGCGGACCACCTTGTCGATGGAGACGTTGTCGGGATCCGGATCGAAGGAGTAGGAGGCGAGGACGCAGCGGGCGAGCTTGTTCATCACGTCCGGGCTGGCGAGGTGGATGATCGCCTCCTCCTTGAAGCCCTTGGGAAGCGGGCGGAGATCGCCGAGGAGCTTGAAGAACTCGTCGTGCTCGGCCTGCGTGGGCAGGCGTCCGAAGAGCAGGAGGAAGACCGTCTCCTCGAAACCGAAGCGGTTGTCGGCCTGGAAGCCCTTCACGAGATCCCGCACATCGATGCCGCGGTAGAGCAGCAGGCCGGGGACGGGCTGGATCTCCTGCTCGAACATCGCGTAGCCCACGACGGAGCCGACGGAGGTGAGACCGACGAGGACGCCGGAGCCGTCGGCGTTGCGCAGGCCGCGCTTCACGTTGTACTGCGTGTAGAGCTCCGGCTTGATGTTGGTGACGCTCCTCACCATCTCGGAATACCGGGCGATGAGCGTCTCGTCCGGGCTGAACATTGCGGGGTCGGCTTTGCTGGTCTCGTCCATATTGTCCATTCTGCCCGCGCTTGCTGCACAGGCGGCCATCGATTTCGGGCGGATTCTATCACGCTCCCGCAGACCGCACAAGCGAAAGGTTGTGGAATTTTCACTTGTGCGATCTGGAGGTTTTGTGATAATTTGCTTCCTTCTATTTTTCAAAAACAAGACCAACCCGCAAGCACTCCCGACGGTTCGGGAGAACAAAGACCATGGAACGTACAACCCCCATCGAACGCGTCCGCAACATCGGCATCAT
>CAYVJM010000086.1:0-8792 GCA_964451695.1 uncultured Lentisphaerales bacterium
ATCGACGCCGTCACCAACGCCAACAATCTCTGCATGACCGCCCTCACCGCGCGCATGCAGCACGAGCGCAACTACGACGACGCCCGCCTCGCCAAGAGCGGCCTCCGCCGCCTCGACATCGACCCCGCGACGGTCAACATGCGCTGGGCCATGGACTTCTGCGCCCAGGCGCTTCGCAACATCGTCATCGGCCGCGGCGGCGAACGGGACGGCTACGAGATGGACTCGGCGTTCTACATCAGCGTCGCCAGCGAGGTCATGGCCATCCTCGCCGTCTCGCGCGACCTCGCCGACCTGCGCCGCCGGATGGCCCGCATCGTCGTCGCCTGGTCGCGCTCCGGCGTGCCCGTCACCGCGCACGACCTCGAAGTGGACGGCGCGATGACCGCGTGGATGGTGCGCGCCCTCAACCCCACGCTCATGCAGACGCTCGAAGGCCAGCCCGTCTTCGTCCACGCCGGCCCCTTCGCCAACATCGCCGTCGGGCAGAGCTCCGTCATCGCCGACCGCGTTGGCGGGCTCCTCGGCGACTACCTCGTCACGGAAAGCGGATTCGGCGCCGACATCGGCTTCGAGAAGTTCTGGAACATCAAGTGCCGCGTCTCCGGTCTGAAGCCCGACGCCGCCGTCATCGTCGCGACGGTGCGCGCGCTCAAGTCCCACGGCGGCGGTCCTGCAGTCAAACCCGGCGCGAAGCTCGACGAAGCGTACACCCGCGAGAACGTCGCCCTCGTCGAGGCCGGTTGCGAGAACCTGCGCGCCCACATCGCGACGGTGCGCAAGGCGGGCGTCACGCCCGTCGTCTGCCTCAACGCCTTCCACACGGACACGCCGGCCGAGCACCGCGCCGTTCGCCGAGTCGCCGAGGAGGCCGGCGCGCGCTTCGCGGTCTCCAACCACTGGCTCCGCGGCGGCGATGGCGCCCGTGAACTCGCCGAGGCTGTCGTGGACGCCGCCGCTCAGCCCGCGGACTTCCGCCCCCTCTATTCCCTCGACGATCCCGTCGAGGCGCGCATCGCCAAGATCGCCCGCGAGGTGTACGGCGCGGACGGCGTGAGCTACGCGGACGCCGCGCGCGCCAAGCTCGCCGCGATCGTCGCCAACCCCGAAGCCGCCGCGCTGCCGATCTGCATGGCGAAGACGCAGTACTCGCTCTCGCACGATCCGACGTTGAAGGGACGCCCGCGCGGCTGGACGCTGCCGGTGCGCGACGTCCTCGTCTACCAGGGCGCGGGCTTCATCGTCCCCGTCACCGGAGACATCTCGCTCATGCCCGGCACGGGCTCGGACCCCGCCTACCGCCGGATCGATGTCGACACCGCCACGGGCAGGGTCCGCGGGCTCTACTGAGCGCCGTCCCGCCGAGACCCCGCACGACACCATGGCCCGCGACCGCAACGCCAAGCGCATCCTCGCTTCCCAGTTCAACCCCCGGCTCCCGCCCACGCAGGCGCTCTCCGAGGGCTTCTGCCGCATCCTCCTCGCCGACGTCGCGATGCTCCAGCTCCTCGGCCGGCGCGACGTCGAGCGGCCGCGCTGCCCGCGCGAAGCGTCGTGCGCGCTCGTCCGCCTGCTCGCGACCTGCGACAAGCCCATCGAGCTGGAGATCGGCTGCGGCATGGGCAAGTTCATCGCAGCCCGCGCCAAAAACCACCCCGAGCACCATTTCCTCGGCGTCGAGTACGAAGAGGTGCGCACGGCGCACACCGACGTGGCGATCCGCACGGCTGGCGTCCGCAACGCGAACGTCGTCTGCGGCCAGGCGATGCGCCTGCTCGAATTCTGCATGCCCGACGCCTCGCTCGCCGCCGTGCATCTCTACTTCCCGGACCCCTGGCCCAAAAAGCGCCACCTGAAAAACCGCATTTTCAACGCCGTCTTCGCGAACCAGGTCCACCGCGCCCTGCGCCCCGGCGGTGCGCTCCACGTCGCCACCGACCACGACGGCTATTTCGCCCAGATGTGCGAAGTCATGGCCGGCGACGCCCGATTCGCGTCCATCGAACCCCTGCGGCGGGCCGAGGACGAGATGACGGAGTTCGAGCTGAAGTTCCGCGCCAAGGACCAATCCGTGAACGCCGCCTCCTGGATGAAACAATGAAATCCCCGCAAGACCCCTCCCCCGCCGAAGACGCGGCCGCCGCCCCCGCCCCGTCCGTCGCCGCCCCCGCCGGTTCGCAGACGCTCCCGCACTGCGGCGTCGTCGCCGTCGTCGGCCGCACCAACTCCGGCAAATCCACGCTTGTCAACCGCATCGTCGGCGAGAAGATCAGCATTGTCAGCCCCGTCGTGCAAACGACGCGCAGCGTCGTGCGCGGCGTGCTCACGGATCCCGCGCGCGGCCAGCTCGTGCTCGTCGACACGCCGGGCCTGCACAAGAGCCGCAGCGTGCTCTGCACGATCATGAACAAGCATGCGCGCGCCGCCGCCGAGGGCGTCGACGCCATCCTGCTCGTCGTGGACGGTTCGAAGGACCCCCAGCTCGAGGACGACGGCTGGATGCGGCGACTCGCCGGATCGCAGACGCCCTGCTTCATCCTCCTGAACAAGGCGGACGAGGGGAGCAAGCTGTCGCGCTACCAGGCGCTCTGGGCGTCGATTCTGGAGGAGAAGCGGCCCGAGGCGGCTCGGCCGGCGCCCGTCTGGATCAAGGCCTCGGCGAAGACCGGCGAGGGCGTCGACGCGCTCGTCGAGGGGCTTTTCGCCTGTCTGCCGCCCGGTCCAACGCTTTTCGACGCGGACACGCTGACCGACTATCCGCGCAAACTCGCCGTGGGGGACATCATTCGCGAGAAGTTCTTCCTCACGCTGCGCGACGAACTCCCCCACTCCATCGGCGTCAAGGTGGAGGACATCGTCGCACGAGAAGACGGTTCGACGCTTGTGCGGGCCACGGTCTTCGTCCAACGTCCCAACCACAAGGGGATCGTGCTCGGACCGAAGGGCCGGACGCTGCGCAGCGTCGTGCGCATGGCGGAGAAGGACCTCGAGGCGTTCTTCGAGGGGCCGGCGACGGCGGAACTGTGGATCAAGGTCGAGCCGGACTGGGATCAGAACTTCTTCCTGCTCCGCCAGATCGGCTATGCGTAGCCGCTACTTGAGCCAGGTGAACCAGTAGGGGAAGGCGATCGTGTCGCGGATGTTGCGCACCTCGATGTGGCGCTCCATTTCGTCCACGTAGTCCATGTACTGCACGGCGCGACGCGTCTGGAGCTTCTCCGCCTTCGCAATCAGCAGGTCGCGGTGCTCTTCGAAGAAGATCGGGATGCCGTCGCGAGGACCGTGGCAGGCGCAGAGCACGAGGATGTCGCGGTACCAGTCGCGGATGGCCTGGAAGACGGCTTGGCGCAATTCCTTGGAGCGCGCGCTGATCCAGGCGTCCACGGTCTCCTTGTCCTCGTCGAGGTCGGACTCCCGCTTCTGCTGCTTGCTCAGCTTCTCCGCCTCCTCCTTGATTTCGGCGAAGAGCTCCGCGAACTGCCCGGCCGTGGCGTAGATGCGCAGGGCCGAGGTGTTGGCGTGCCGGGCCATGATCTCGCCCACGCGCGTGCGCCAAGGCTCGGCGGGAGCGATCCGCCCCATGTTGAGGTCGAGGCGCTGGCAGCGCGAGATGATCGTGGGCAGCAACGCCGCCGGCTTGTCGGTCACGAGCAGGAATAGCGTCCGCTCGCCGGGCTCCTCGAGCGTCTTGAGAAAGGCGTTGGCCGAGGCCTCGTTGAGGCGGTCGGCGAAGAGCATCACGCAGATCTTCCAGCCGCCGACGTAGGACCCCATCTCCTCCCAGTGGATGAGCTGGTCGCGGATGACATCGACGCTGATCACGCGCGACTTCATCTCGGGCTCGATCCACAGCACGTCGACGTGCTTGTGCTCCCTGGCGTTGAGGCAGGCGTCGCAGGTCAGGCAGGGGCGCTTGGCGTCATTTGTGCAAAGCAGGAAGGCGCAGACCCTCTCGGCCATCTCCAGCCCCTCGCCGCGTGGCGAGCCGCAGACGATGTAGGCGTGCGGCATCCGGCCGCTCCGGTAGCTCCTGGTGACAATTGAAAATGCTTCGCTGGGTTTCATGCCGCTCCTCGACCCCGTGTGAATGGCCGAATTGTAGCACAACCGTCCCCTGCCCTCAACACGATCTGCTGCTTGCGCTCCTCGTACACGGGCGCATCATTTGCGCACGGAGAATTTTCATTTTGCGCACACCTACCGCATCTTTTTGAGTTCGGCCCGGAAATCGCGCATCGATTCGCCGTACTGGCGCTTGAAGAGCGCGCTGAGGCCGGCGAGGCTCGTGAAGTCAGCGCGGGCGGCGATGACGCCCATCGGCGCGTCGGTGTTACGCAGCAGGTCGCGGACCCCCGCGAGGCGCTTCTCGTGGATCGTGTCGAGGATCGTCCGGCCGGTGAGCGATTTGAAACGCTTCTCAAGAAGACGTCGGGAAGCGCCCGTGGCCGCGACGACGTCGGATACGCCGAGGGCCCGGGAGGCATTGACGGAAAACGATCCGAAGACATATTCGTCCGAGATCTCGATGCGCTGAAAACCGTGGTTCTTGGCGTAGTGCAGCACGCCCGCACGGAAATTGCGATCGAAGGAGTTGTCCCCCGCGAGGAGTTCGATCCAGACGCGCTTCGAATCGCGGACGGAGATCAGCGGCGGCTTCCCGGCCTCTGGCTTGCGCCGGGCACCGGGATTCCTCGCGCCGCCAGCGCGGGCGCGAACCGGGTCGCGAACGTCGTCGATGCCTTTCTGCCGCATGATGTCTCCTGCCGGTTTTACCGGTCTGCGTCCTGAAAACGACCGCGATTGTAGCACCCGCCTCGCTCCCCTGTAGCCGGCCTCGCCGAGGCCGGACGATTCCGGGGTCGGCGACCCCGACACCAGCGGCGGCAAGGGATTGTCGCCCTTCCAATGCCGTGCGCCCCAGCAGGGGTCTCTGGGCGCAGGTCTTGCACAGCCTGGCGCGGGGATCGCGCGGCGTGGCGAGCGGGCCGATGGGCGCTCACCGGGAGGCGAAGCCGACTCGTCGACAGCGGCTCGCCGGGACGGCGTCGCCCTACCTTGCTTCGCGGCAAGCCCCGAAGGCCGAGTACGCTACCGCACGATCATGAGCGTGGCCGACGCGACCTGCCCCTCGTAGGCGCCGATGTCAATGCGGCTGCCGAACACGCGCGGATTTCCGCCGAGATCCGTCGAAGAGGCCAGCACCACCGCCGCGCCCCGATCCGACAGCACGCCTCCCGCCAGCGGACGGTAGTCGCCGGCCGCGGCGTCCTTGAAGAACGTCGCGAGCGAGCCGGTGACGCATGTCGGATTGATGGCCTCCGCCGTGTCCGTCGCGCAGTTGACGAAGTTCTCGGCTGCACCCGACCATGCATCCGAGGGGACGGCCGCCGTCTCGCTCTTGTTGTCGCATCCGGCCGCCACGCAGTTTGTCACGGCGCCGAAGCCGCGGATGCCGCCGGCGATATGGCCGGCGCAATCGACGACCGTGCAGTTCGCGGCGACGGCTCCGGACCCAACGAGAATGCCGCCGGTGCTGCGCTTGTACTGCGTCGTCGCGGTCGAGGTCTGGCACCCGACGACGAGGGAATTCTCGACCCGCCCCCCGTTCATCTGGATGCCGCAGGCCTTCTCGCCCTCATAGTCCCCCTCGCCCCAGACGGTGCAGTTCGTCACGACGCAATGGGTGACCAGCGATTTCGCGCCCGAGGCATGGACGCCGCCGCCTTGGCAGTCGTACCCCGTCACGCTACAATTCGCGACGATGCTGTTTGTCAGCGTTCCGCCAAGAAGGCCGATTCTGACGCCACCGCCGAGGGCGGCGGAACCGGAGACGATTTTCACGGACGAAAGCACCGCGTTCGGGTCGTTCATCACATAGTTGTATCTGCCGTCCATGTTGATGACGACGTCGTCCGGGTTGCCCGTCAGGCCCTCAACGACGGCGCCAAAAGGCACATTGAAGGAAGCCGCGGCCGTGTAGGTTCCGTTGGAGACGATAATCCGAGACCCCGTCGCCGCGATGCCAACCGCCGTGGCGAGGTTGGAGGCCGCAGTTTCCCAGGTCATGTAGGGATAGGCTGCTGTCGTGCTCGCGGCGCGCACGAACATCGTATTCGGAGAGACGTTGATGTAGTCGGCGCGCGTCAACGAGGCGGATGCCGCTCCGACGGTGACCGTGAGCTTGACCGAATTCGTGGAAGGGTCGTCGTACGTGTGCGAACAGGACGCTTCGCCGGTCGTGAGATCCACGTCGCCGTCGCCATCGAAATCCCATGCGTACTCAAGCTCCCCCGCCGGAGCGCCGATCACGGAGGCTGTGAAGGTCGCCGTGAGCGGATTGATGCCCGTAACGACGTCTGCGTCGAACGCGATTTGCATGTCGTCCATTTGGAGTTCGTAGCATCCGATGTCGACGCCGTCGCCAGCAACGCGGGGGTTCCCGTCCAGATCTCTGGGGGATGTCGCGCCAGTCGTCGCGTAGGCGGCGCCTGCGTCGAGGGCGATCGAGGTCGACGTCAGCCGGTAATCTCCGGCCGCCGGATCGGCGAAACCGGCCGTGCCGTTCTGGTAGAGGCATGTGGGGTTGATCGGGGCGTCGGCGAGGCAATTCACAAAATTCGCCGCCGTGCCGTTCCAGACGTTGTTGGTCATGGAGGAGCCGTCGCCGGCGAGGTTGCCGATGATGACGCAGTTCGCGATCTTCGCGGCGCTGGATGCGTAGACGCCGGCGAATGATGTGTTGCCGGACGTCTTGTTTCCGATGATCGTGCAGTTGACGACCCGCGACGCTCCCTCCGCATTGATCGCGAACCGTCCGTAGGTCTGGTTCCGGACCAGGCAGTTCTCGAGGACGCCGCCAGCCATGTAGCAGGCCGACCCCCTGCCGCCATAAGCATTGTCCGCGGACGTGCCTTTTTCGATGACGCAGCGGACCACCGCGCCGGTGTTCATGTAGATGTTGCCGCCGTGGGAGGCATAGTCCATTTGGGCCCACCCTTTTGTGACGATGCAGTCGCTCACCGTACCGCCGGCCGTCCCGATGTAGACGTTGCCGCCATGCTTGGAAGTGGACAGTTTGTTGTACCCGTTGGATACGGTGAGATGGGAGATGAACGCATCCGGATGGCCGAGATAGAAGATGCGCTTGTTCTGTCCGGAATCGCGCGTGACCACGACATCCGGGGCGTTCGTCGTCGCGCCGACGATCCGAACCGGCGTCGTCACGACGACCACGCTGTTGGAGTCCGGCCTGGAGGCGTCGTAGGTCCAGACGTTGGCGTAGGTCCCCGCCGCGACCCTCACCACGCCGCCGCCCGAGCCGAGCGCGTCCACCGCCGCCTGAATGGAAGCCTTCGGAAGTGCCTCGGATCCGTCGTTCCCATCGTCGCCGGTCGTGGCGACATGCATCAGGGTTCCAAAGTTGGCGGTGACGTTCACCGGCGCCGCGACCTGGAACGACAGCGGATTGTCCCCCTCTATCGCGGCGGCGACGCCGTCTCCGAACCAATGCGAAAAGGCGATGTCGGCGCTTCCGGGGGTTGCCTCGAGGGTGGCCGTATCGCCGGCGCCATACCATCCAGCGCCCGACACCGAACCGCTTCCCGATACGGCAGCGGCGACCTTGTGCTGCACATCGAAATTCCAGACCCATTTCGTCTGGGACGCGTCCGAGCAGGTGTATTGGACCGAGGCGCCCGGCTTGATCGAGCCGACGGACTCCGCCAACCAGACTCCGTCCGCGTCGTTGGTGTAGACCGTGTAGCCCGTGCAGGACCAGATCGTCGTTTCGGCGACGTTCGTCCCGACGACCGGGGCGGTGAAGGTCATCTGCTGACCACCGACATTTCCGGCGTCGCCGTATGCCGGCGTTGGCGATCCGTACGGGGCCGGATCGCCTTCGACGGTCAACGAGCCGGCGACGTTCAACTGATAGAACTCCAGTTCGCCGAGGACGGTGTAGGAATCTCCGTTGTTCACGGGGATCGCCAGCATGTAGAAGCGGTAGGTGCCGGTATTGTTCGTCTTGAAGATTCGGATGTCGGTGACGGTGGTTCCGGCGGTGCCGAAATACGAGCTGCTCGAACGGGCGTCAAGCAAGACCCAGTCGGCGCCGTTCGTCGTGCCGCCTGCCAGAGAATACGTTTCGCTGTTGGATCCAAAGAGCCGGAATGTCTTCGGCGAGCGGCTCCCGTAGCCGTTGTTGTTGCTCTGGAGCAGACCGTAGGCGTTCACCATCGTCGCGTTGCCGGCGCCGAAATCGTAGACCGCCCACCCCGAGTTGGCTTGGACGACCCAGCGGTTGGTTTGATTGTTGTCGAAAAGCTTGTCGCCACCGCTGAAGACGCCGCTGAGGAGGTATTTCGTTCCCGTCGCAGTCGTCGCCGGCGAAAGGTCGGCGTAGTCATTCTGGGAGGCGACGATCTTGTAGCTCTCCGTGCCGTCGCCGACGCCGGCGACCGGCTCGTAGACGCGGATGTCGCCGCCCCGGGCGACCGGCGCAGTGGTAAAGATGAGGAACGCGGAAGCGCGCAACAGCGCGGAAGGAAGGAAGGAAGCGAGACTTCGAGTCCATGGCGGTTCTCCGAGTTGTTAGGTGACCACAAGACGGACTTTACCACAAACGATTTTGTTGTGTCAACCGGTTGATTTATATTTTTGACTCCGCCGCAGAAACCGCAGAAACCCTGCAAACCCGGTCGTAGAAGTACCCGGTCGGTTTCCGGGGTGTCGCGAGTGGGTGCGCATGCGGGCGTGTCCCGAGCCTGTCGAAGGGCTTGTCTGTCGCGGTCGGC